>JALZAH010000558.1 GCA_030948425.1 Actinomycetota bacterium | reverse complement strand
TAGAACACCAGGCCCAGCAGGATGAAGATCATCGGGAGCTCCGCCAGACGTCTCCCTGGCCGGCGCGAGGCACCCGGCCCGAGGCCAACGCCCCGGCGATGGTGCCGAAGAAGAACGGCGTGATGATCGAGGAGAGGGCGAAGATGACGCCGAACACCCGGGCCTCGGCCATCGTGGACGCCAGCTTGCGGAAGGCGAACCCGGCCCCGCGCAGCACGATGCCGACCGCCGCCAGCACGAGCGGCACGAACAGCGTCGTGGTGATGGCGGCGAAGGGCCGGGGGAAGCCGGTCCACAGGAACACCAGGATGAAGATCAGCCACACGTGGTTGGCCTCCCACACCGGCCCGATCGAGTGGTCGACCAGGGTGCGCACCGCCGAGCCCTTCCTCGGGCCACCGGCGGTGAGGTCCCAGAACCCGCTCCCGAAGTCGGCACCCCCGAGGAGGGCGTAGGTCGTGACCCCGGCGAAGAGGACCACGGCTACGGCGATCGCCGTCATCGGCCGGTGGGGGCCAGCCGCTCCTCCCGCTCGTCGGCGGCCCTGGCCGTGGCGTCGGGGCCGTAGGGGGTGGGCAGGTCGGAGCCGCCCCCGGCCCGCCACCGCCTGGCCATGCCGAGCAGCACCGAGACGGCGGCGATCGTCATGGCCGAGTAGAGCACCACGACCCCGGTGTAGGTGGCCCACAGGGCCCCGCTGGTGCTGACGGCGTCGCGGGTGCGCAGCACCTGCCACACGATCCACGGCTGCCGGCCGACCTCGGTGGTCACCCATCCCAGCTCGACGCACAGGCCGGCCGCCGGTCCGGCCAGGGCTGCGATCCGCAGGAACCAGCGGTGGCGGGTCAGGTCGCGCTTGCGGAGAAGGGCCAGCCAGAAGAGCACCGCCATCCCGGCCAGCGCGCTGCCGATGCCCACCATGGCCTGGAAGGAGAGGTGGACGATGTTCACCGGCGGCCGCTGGTCGAGGGGCACGTCGGCCAGCCCCGGCACCTTGGCGCCCGGGCTGTTGCCGGCCAGGATCGACCCGAGCACGGGGATGTCGATCGCTCCCCGGGTCCTCCCGTCGACCAGGATCCCACCGATCCGCAGGGGGGCCCGGCGCTCGGCGTCGGTGGCGAGCTCCATCGCCGCCAGCTTTGCGGGCTGGCGCTTCAGCAGGTTCGAGCCGGTGAGGTGGCCGATGAAGGGCTGGCAGACCGCAGCCATGCTGGCCACGGCGAAGGGGATCATGAAACCGATGCGGTGACGGTGGTCGCGCCGGCCCCGCAGCATCCCGACGGCGTAGACGCCGGCCACCGAGAAGCCCACCACCATGAACGCCGCCACCCACAGGTGGAGGAACTGCAGGTACGACCCCCGGTTGAACATGGCCTTCCAGGGATTCACGCCGGTCACCTCGCCGGTGGGGGTGAGGTGGAAGCCCGACGGGTTGTTCATCCAGGCGTTGACGCTCACCACGCTGAAGGTTCCGACCACCCCGGCCATGGCGACGGGGATCAGCGTCCGCAGGTGGACCTTGGGCGACAGGCGGTCCCAGCCGTACAGGTAGATCCCGAGGAAGATCGCCTCGACGAAGAACGAGATCCCCTCCAGGGCGAAGGGAAGGCCCAGCACGTCGCCGAAGCGGCCCATGAGCCCCGGCCACAGCAGGCCCATCTCGAAGCTTAGGACGGTGCCCGACACCGCCCCGATGGCGAACAGTACGGCGGCCACCTTCGACCACCGGCGGGCCAGGACCAGGGCGTCGGCGTCGCCCCGGAGGCCCCGGCGGTGGGCGAGGAAGATCATCGTCGGGAAGGCCACCCCGAAGCAGGCCAGGATGATGTGCCAGCCGAGCGAAAGCGCCATCTGCTGGCGGGCCGGGAAGAGCCCAGGCGGGTCGGCCGCGGCGGTGGCGGCGAACACGGCTGGGGCTGTGAGCACGAGATCCACCTCCGTGTGGCTTCGATCAGCGGCGAATCTAAGCGGCGCCCGTCCCTTCACCCACTGCGCCGGCGCTGGTGAGCAGGTGCACCCGGGTGCCCCCGGCCAGCGTGGACCAGCGCCGCTCGAGCCGGAGGCCGGTCGCCTGGGCCAGCCGGGGATCGGCCACCAGCAGGGCGACCCCCCATCCGGGGAACCGGCGGCGCACCACCCGGCCGAGGGCGGCGTACAGGTCGCGAAGGTCGGCACCCGAACCGGGGTCGGTGCGGTCGCCCCACGGCGGGTTGGTCACCAACCAGCCCGGCCCACCCGGAGGCGGCTCCAGGGCGGAGACCGGCTGGCGGCGGAGGTCGAGGGCGACACCGGCCCGGCCGGCGTTGGCGGCGCTGGCAGCCACGGCCC
>JALZAH010000530.1 GCA_030948425.1 Actinomycetota bacterium | reverse complement strand
GGGTACGACACCAACAGGGCGTCGGCCGAGCGCAGGCCCAGGTGGCGGTAGCGGACGAGGGGGCGCCGGGCGACCGGACGCAGCACGTTCAGCGGGTACGGGAGGTTCTCCATCGACGCTCCATCTTGGCCCGCACTCCCACTCCCGCGGGAACGGCGGTACCGCAGTTCTACGATGGCGCCATGTCGGGCCCGGCGGCGAGGCGCTGGGCAACCTTGGTGAGGGGGCGGCGGGCGGAGGTGGAGCGGCTGGTACCGGGCCGCGGCCCTAGCAGCGCCCGCTACTGGGACCAGCGGGCCGAGCGGTTCTCGGCTCGGCTCAGCGGGGCGGACGGCGACCCGTTCCTGTCCCGCCTGCGCCGGTGCACGGGTCGGCGGACGACCGTGCTCGACGTCGGCGCCGGCCCCGGTCGATTTACCCTGGCCCTCGCCCCGCGCGTGGCCAGGATCGTCGCCGTCGACCCGAGCGTTGCCATGCTCGACATCCTCGTCGCCGATGCCGACCGGCGGGGGCTCACCAATGTGTCGGTCGTCGAGGGACGCTGGGGTGAGGTGGAGGTGACGCCCGTCGACGTGGCGTTTGCCTCGTACGTCCTGCCGATCGTCGAGGATGCCCCCTCCTTCCTCGCCAAGCTCGACGCCACCGCCCGGCGCCACGTCCTGCTGTACCTGGGCGCGTTCACCAACGACGCCATCGTCGACCCGCTCTGGCGTCATTTCCACGGCCGGCCCCGGCGCCCCGGGCCCACCTGGCTCGACGCCGTCGCCGTCCTCGAAGAGATGGGCATCGAGCCGGCGGTGGAGGTGGTCGAGGTGCGAAGCCGTACGCGCTTCACAACCCTCGACGATGCCGCCGACGACCACCTCGACCTGCTCGCCCTCCCCGACACTCCGGCGAACCGGCGTGAGCTGACTGGCCTCCTGTCCAGGTGGCTCGTCCCCGTCGCCGCCGGGTTCCGCCTCCCGATCGCCACCCTGCCCGCGGCCGTCATCCGCTGGTCTCCGACCAACGATGAAGGGCCCCGAGCACCCTCGCCGCGGGCGGTTCGATAGTCTCGGGCGGGGGCAGGGCGACGACCGAAGGCAACTCACCAGTGCACCTATTGGAGCCAATGCTTCCCACGTTTCTCGGAATCGGGGCCCCGAAGGCCTTGGGTGAGCTCACGCCCCATTACTCGTACGACCCGGCGGTGCCGTCTCGGGTCGCCACCGTGCCCACCATCGATCGTTTCCTCGTCGTCGTCCGCAACATGTCGGAGAACGAGAGCGTGTACCCGGACGCGGTGGCCTCGTGAGGCTTCCCGGCGCGCCGGAGACCTCCGGCGCCCCGAACGAGGCGTTGCCCCCCTCGCCACCCGTGCCGCGGGCGTCGCGCCGACGGATCTTCGTAATCGTCGCCCTGGCGACGGTCATGGTCGTTGTCGCCGGCGTCGTGGTCGTGCTGGCGTCGAACGGCGAGGGGGGCGGAGGCCAGGCCAAGGCGTCGGCTCCCGCCGGCGCGCCGATCGCCCCGGGGCCCGTGGCCCAGGGCCAGGCCGGGCCGGCCTATGTCCCCCAGCCCGATCTTCGCTTCATCAGCGTGGGCACGAACACCGGCCAGCAGTTCACCGACGACCAGTTCCGCGTCCTGGCCGACAACTTCGGGGTGGTGATGTTCGCCAAGTTCCACGCCGGATGGGACATCACCAAGCAGCACGAGGCCGCTAGCCGGTTGATGGCCATGAAACCCGACATGAAGGTCTACCCCTACTTCTCCACCAAGTACTGGTTCGACCAGAACCGGTGGAACGGGGCCACGATCAACCCGGCCTGGTTCCTACGCGACAACCAGGGCAAGCTGGTGGGCCGCGACCGCAAGAAGGATCGCAACAAGAGCACCGCACCGACGCTCGTGGACTTGGCCAACCCCGAGTACCGCAAGTGGGCCCTCGGAGTGATGAAGTCCTGGCTCGATGCCGCCCCCTACGCCGGCATCTTCTTCGATGCCGCCGAGCCCATCGGTGATTTCGGCGACGCCGACGTAGCTCGTTACGCCAAGTTGCTCGGGCCCGAGCGGGTGAAGGCCTACAACGACGGCATGCGCCAGCTCCTGGCCGACGCCGAGAAGCTCGTGGGGCCCGGTCGCTCGGTGCTCTTCAACGGCATCGCCCCCAGCGACCAGCGGGGGCCCGATCGAAACCTCGATCTCCTGCAAGCCACCAACGGTGCCCTCGACGAGTTCTTCTGCCTCGACTCCAGGGGCAATGTCCGGGGCATCGACGCCGATCTGAGCCTCCTTGGCCAGCAGCCCGACAAGCGGTTCTTCATGCGAACCAACTACCGCGCCTCGTTGCCGGCGGCCGACCGCGACCGCCTCCAGCGGCTCTGCCTGGGCTCGTTCCTCCTGGCCTGGGAGCCGGGCCACTCTTCCTTCTCGTTCGGCGGTGACTACACGGCCGATCAGCTGGGCATGGACCCACCTGACAGCAACGTGAACCTGGGCGCGCCGACCGATGCGTACCGCCGCACGGGAACCCTGCTCGAGCGCGGTTTCGCCAACGGTGTCGTCTATGTCAACCCTGGCACCTCTCCGCAGCAAGTGGTCCTCGATGCCCCCCTTACCGAAGTGAGGGGAGGAAAGGTCGTGGCCACCCGCCAGGCGGGCGAAACCGTTACCGTGGCCCCCGGCGATGCGTCCTTCTTCGTGCGATAGGCCCCGTCGGGTCCAGTCGGACGCGCTCGGGCAAGTAGCCTCGGTCGACGAATGAGTTCCCGACAGATGACGGTATGACTCCGACGGGGGCGCCGCGAGTCCGCCAGCCGGTCATCGTTCTCGGCGCACCTCGTTCGGGAACCACGCTGCTGGCGTCGATCCTGTCGGCCCATTCCCAGGTGACGGTGGTCGGGGAGCCCCGGCTGGTGTGGCGCTACGGCAACGACAGTCGTTCGGACCAGCTCCGGGC
>JALZAH010000526.1 GCA_030948425.1 Actinomycetota bacterium | reverse complement strand
GCTAGGCGTCACCAACGGGCACGGCACGGACGGGCACGGCACGGACGGGCACGGCACGGATGGGCACGGCACGGATGGGCACGGCACGGACGGGCACGGCACGGAGGGCAACGGCTCGACGATCATCGGTCGTTCCGGCAACGGTGGGCCCAAGGATGCGGACCTCGAAGAGCCGGTTGGCGGTAGTGCGGGCGACGGCGGCACGCCCTCAGCACCTGGTGAGGGCGTGTAGCACCTGAGACAGGGCGAGGGCCGTCAAACGGGCGGGCGGAACGCCGTACGCGGCCAGCAAGCACGCATGACGTGGGCCATCATGCCTACGCCTGACGCCGCCTGAGCCCTCAGGTGCGAAGCTTGTCCGGATCCCCCTCGGGGTGGGCTGGACCGTCCTCGCCGGGCCGGCTGGCCTCCCGCTCGGCGGCTGCCGCCTCGGCGAGCTCGACCTCCTCGACGGCGTCGAATCCTGCTTCGGCTTCGACGCTGAAGCCGATGATGGAGCCGAGGAGCAGTGGCAGACCGATGACGAGGTACCAGTTGCCCCAGATCAGCGCCAAGCCGATGAAGATGGCACCAAGGCCGATGCCGGCGGGCCAGATGCTGGCCGAGGGGAAGAACCCGAGCTCGCCGGCGGAGTCTTCGTGCTCAGCCTGGTTGTCGTCCTCAGGCCGGAGGATGTTCTTGCGGCGACGCCATTGCAGCAGCAGGAAGCTGCCGAGCATCAGGTAGGCACAGCCTCCGAACAGCAGCATGACCGAGCCGGCGTCCTCGTAGCTGGTGAACCAGTAGACGGCGTAGACGATGCCGAGGAAGACGGCGGATCCGATGATGAGCTTCCACTCGAACTTCATCGCCGGGCCTCGACGGGCTCGGCCTCGTTCATGTGGTGGACCTTCGTAAGGGCGTCGGGGTGGTTGGCATCCCAGAGGGGGCGCTCGGAGCGGATGGGCGGAAGGGACTCGAAGTTGTGCTCGGCCGGCGGTGACGAGCATGCCCACTCGAGCGTCTGGCCGTCCCAGGGGTTGTCACCGGCGATCTCGCCCTTGCGATAGCTGGCGAAGAGGTTCCACACGGTAGCCAGCACACCGATGCCGGTGACGTAGGCGCCGATGCTGGAAAGCAGGTTGAGGAAGTTCCAGCCCTCATTGGAGTCGTAGATGGCGATACGACGCTGCATCCCTCGAAGGCCGAGGTCGTGCTGGGGGAAGAAGCAGAGGTTCACGCCCACGAAGATCAACACGAAGCTGATCTTGCCCCAGCCCTCGTGGAGCTTCCGGCCGGTGAACTTGGGATACCAGTAGTAGATCCCCGCGAAGAGACCGAACATCGATCCGCCCCACAGCACGTAGTGGAAGTGGGCGACGATGAAGTAGGTGTCGTGGAGCTGGAAGTCGATGGCCGGTTGGGCCAGCATGACGCCGGTGAAGCCGCCCAGCAGAAAGATGCCGAGGAATCCGAGGCAGAACAGCATGGCGGAGTTCAACGTGATCGTTCCCTGCCACATGGTGCCGATCCAGTTGAAGAACTTGATACCGGTGGGGACGGCGATCAGCAGGGTCATCACCGCGAAGAAGGGCAGGAGAACGGCACCGCTGGTGTACATGTGGTGCGCCCACACGCCCATGGACAGCCCGCCGATGGACAGGGTGGCGGCCACCATGCCCTTGTAACCGAACACCGGTTTCTTCGCCATGGTGGCGAAGACCTCCGTCACCACCCCGAAGTAGGGAAGTACGACGATGTAGACCTCTGGGTGGCCGAAGAACCAGAAAAGGTGCTGGTAGAGGATGGGCTGACCACCCCCGGGGTAGTCGAAGAAGTGCCCGCCCATGTGCCGGTCCACCCACAGCATGGCCAACGCCGAGGTGAGGACGGGGAAGGCCAGCAGCACCAGGAACATCGTGACCATGATGTTCCAGGTGAAGATGGGCATCCGGAACATGACCATCCCCGGTGCCCGGAGGCAGAAGATGGTGGTGATGATGTTTATGGCCGTGAAGATCCCCGAGAAGCCGGTGAGGCCCACGCCGATCAGCCACATGTCGGCCCCCGGCCCGGGGGAGTGGATGGCGTTGGAGAGCGGGACGTAGCCGAACCAGCCGAAGTTTGCTGCTCCGTTGTTGGTGAGGAAACCGCCGGTCATGATCAGTGCCCCGCCCAGATACAACCAGTAGGACAGGTTGTTGAACCGGGGGAACGACATGTCGGGCGCCCCGATCTGCAGGGGTATCAAGAAGTTGGCCAGTCCGAAGGCGAAGGGCCCGACGACCACGAACAACATGATGGTGCCGTGCATGGTGAACAGCTGGTTGTAGGTGTCGAGGGTCACGAAGTGGTTGTTGGGGACGATGAGCTGCGTCCGGATCAGTTCCGCCATGATCCCCGACACACAGAAGAAGGCGAACGCCGTCACCATGTAGTTGATGCCGATCTGCTTGTGATCGGTGCTGGTGATGAACCGGGCCCAGCCGCGCGGCTGGGGACCGGGTATGACCTCGGTGAGCCTCTCGGTGTGCGGCGCCTGGTCCTCGGGACGGTCCTGGATCAGGGTCACTTAGGCACCCCCGGCTTGAGTGATCGAGCCAGCCGGTTGGTTGGCCATCCACGTTTTGAACTGGGTTGGCGGCATGGCGTCGACCATGAAGCGCATGTAGGAGTGGTAGGTGCCGCACAGCTGTGTGCACTCACCGATCCATTTCCCGACGTTGTCGATGTTGAAGTCGACGGTGTTGTTGATGCCGGGTATCAGGTCGCGCTTGAAGAGGAACTCGGGAACGTAGAAGCTGTGGTTGACGTCGTCGGCCTTCAGGTCCAACTGCACGGTTTCGTGCTGGGGAAGGTAGAGGATGGGTAGCTGCTTGGTGCTGTTGATGTCCTGCTCGCCGGCGTAGGTGCCGATCTCCTGGTGACCGTTGGGGTAGCTGAAGCGCCATCCCCACTGGAAGCCCTCCACCTTGACGACGAGCGCCGGGGACTTGGAGACCTTGTCCACCTTGTTGTCCGCGCCGTACATGAAGGCGAAGACCACCGCCACCAGCACAAGAGGGATCAGGGTGTAGGTGATCTCGAGCGGCAGGTGGTACTGGAACTGCGGCGGGTTGTGGTTGTCGCCCGCCCGGCGGCGGTACCGGAAGATGCACCACCCGATCAGGGCGAACACCAACAGACCGAGGGGGATGGCGATGTAGTACGTGACGTGCCAGAGATTAAGGACGCTCTTCGACTGCTCGGTGACCCCATGGGGCGAGCCAAAGTTCGTGGCCTGCAGGCGAGAGGCGAGGGACATCACTGCCGCAACACTAGGAAGGTTTTTCGTCGTGCACCAACCCGGCCCGCTGTGGTCCCACGGTGTAGGCCGGGTGGCTCGTCGTGGCGACGCCGGCGGAGAAGATGGCGAAGCGTTCCAGGGCCGATCCGACGAGTGCCGACAGGCCTCCGAGGGCGCCCAGGAGTCGGCTGCGCCCGCCGACCGCCACCCCCACAGCGCCGAGGGCGGTGGCCATCCGGGCGCTCCTGGCCAGCCGTCCCGCAGACCCGCGGCGGTAGGGAGCGGCCAGGTCGGGGGCGTCGGGGTCGCCGGTGGTGATGGCCTCGAGGTGGCGATGCATGGCCCGCTCGGCGATCAGTTCGGCGGCCGCCGCCACCACGGTCAGCGTCCGCACGGCGCAAGCGGCGGGGGACGGGGACGAGGAGGAGTGCCGGGTGGCCAGCAGGATCGACGTGGCCGCGCCGCCCGATGCCGTGGCGCTGGCTGCGAACAGCCAGGGCAGGTGGGCGCGGGCCTCGTGCCAGGCAGGCACGGCCGTGTCGGCCACCAGCACGGCGGTGTAGGTCCCCAGTGCGGGGGCGACGACCGCCGCGCCGTAGTGGGCGGCGGCGCTCGCTCTGGCCACCCCCCGGGACGGCCCCACGCCCAGGATTCGCCCTACGGTTGCCGCCCCCCCGGCCCCGCTGAGGAGTCCGAATGCCGAGAAGATCCAGGTGCCGACGCTCATGGGGGAGGTGAGTTTGACCACCCGCAGCATGTGGTGGAACCGGCTGGGCCGACCCAGGTCGGCGACGAGCAGACCGCCGCTGGCGGCGGTCGCAGCCAGAGAGGCCAGGTTCACCCGCCCGGCAAGATCCTCGTCACCCAGGGAACGAGCGCCGGCGGCCATCAGGGCGCTCCCCGCCGCCAGGCCGCCCGTGAAGAGATACGCGGGTATCGGCCACTTCCACGTCGGCGCCTTGACCACGGGGCGGCCGTAGTAGGAGGTCGGCGCCACCTCGGGGACCATGGATCGTTCCCCTTTGGGCACTCAGCGGCCCCCGACCCGGCCGAGGCCGAAGATACCGGCGGCCACCGCGGCCATGACCCCAGCGGCCACCGTCGCGCCGCGCCACATCTGGGGTAGATCCCGTGTGGTCGACACCGGCGCCGGGGGCAGGCCGTAGACCTCGGGTTCGTCGAGGAGCAGGAAGAACGCACCGAACCCGCCGACGCCGTCACCCTCGGGATCGGCACCGTAGAGGCGGGCGTCCACGATGCCGCTTTCGTGGAGGGTGTCGACCCGCTGGGCGGCACGAGCCCGAAGCTCCTCCAGGGGCCCGAACTGTATGGACTCGGTCGGGCACGCCTGGGCGCAGGCCGGGGTCTGGGCGCCCTTGAGGCGGTCGTAGCAGAGCGTGCACTTCCACGCCCGCCCGTCATCGGCGCGCTGGTCGATGACGCCGAAGGGGCAGGCCGACACGCAGTAGCCGCACCCGTTGCAGATGTCGGCTTGGACCACCACCGTAGAGAACTCGGTGCGGAACAGCGCACCCGTCGGGCACACCTCCAAGCACGCCGCCGAGGTGCAGTGCTTGCACACGTCCGAGCTCATGAGCCACGTCATGGCCCCGTCGGCCTTGGGCTTCTCCACGAACGCCACGTGGCGCCAGGTGTCGGCCGACAACCCGCCGGTGTTGTCGTAGGAGGTGGCCAGGAAGTTGAACCCGTCGGCGGGAACCTCGTTCCACTCCTTGCAGGCCACCTCGCAGGCCTTGCACCCGATGCACACCGACGTGTCGGTGAAGAACCCCACGCGGGGCTGAGCGACGTCGTAGCCGAGGCCCTCGATCCCGGCCCTGATGGCACCCGGTTCGGTGAGGGTCATGACCGGGGCTCCACTCCGGCGGCTTCCTGGGCCGCAGCCAGGTGCCGGGCCACCATGACCGGCAGGGCCGGGCCCCGCGGGCGACGGCCGGCCCAGATGTCACAGGTGGCCACCTTCGACTCGGGGATGTGCACGTTGGCGTCGAGGACCCCGCTGAGCAGGTCGTTGGCCGGGTCACCGGTGCTCAGGCCCCGCCAACCCCAGTGGTAGGGGAGCCCGACCTGGTGGATGGTGCGGGCACCGAGGCGCAGCGGGCGCATGCGCTCGGTGACCAGCACCCTGGCCTCGATGGCATTGCGGGCGGTGATGATGGTGGGCCAGCCGCCGTTGGTCAGGCCCTTCTCGGCGGCCAGAGCCGGGCTGACCTCGCAGAAGAACTCCGGCTGCAGCTCCGAGAGATAGGCCAGGTTGCGGCTCATGGCCCCGGCGGTGTGGTGCTCGGTCAGCCGGTAGGTGCAGAACACATAGGGGTAGTGCTCGCTCACCGGCGGGTTGGACCGGTTGAGGTGCCGGTCGAGGACCTGGCGGGTGGGGCTCGACTGCTGTCGGTACAGGGGGTTGGGGACCGGCGACTCGTGCGGTTCGTAGTGGGCGGGCAGTGGTCCGTCGGACAGACCGTTGGGGGCATACAACCAACCCATGCCATCGGACTGCATGATGAACGGGGCGTCGCCCCCGAGGGCCTTCTCGGCCACGTCGTCGGGTCCCGGGCGGTACTCAGGAGCCTTGGTGGCCACGAAGTCGGGGATGTCCTCGCCGGTCCAGCGCTGCGACGGCGCATCCCACCACACGTACGCTTTGCGCTCCGACCAGGGCCGGCCGTGGGGGTCGGCCGACGCCCGGTTGTAGAGGATGCGCCGGTTGGCCGGCCACGCCCACCCCCACTCCAGAGCGGCCAGGTTCTGCTCGGAGCCGGGGCGGCGCCGGGCGGCCTGGTTGACCGCTTCGGCGTACACGCCGGTGTAGATCCAGCATCCGCTCGTCGTGGAGCCGTCCGCCTTCAGCTCGGTGTAGCTCGACAGCGGCCCATCCGGGCCTCGGCCGTTGATCTCGGCCAGAACGGCCTCCGCCGACGGGTCGGCTGTCGGGCCTGAGGTCGGGTAGTCCCAGGTCAACTTGAGAACCGGCTCGTCCCTGGGGTCCGTCGACGCCGCCAGCTTGTCCCGGATGATCCGTCCCAGGTGGAAGTAGAACCACAGATCCGAGCGGGTGGCGCCTTGGGGCTCGACAGCCTTGTTGTGCCACTGCAGCAGGCGCTGGGTGTTGGTGAAGCTGCCGTCCTTCTCGGTGTGGGCGGCGGCTGGCATCAAGAACACCTCGGTGCCGATCTCGGTGGTCACCATCTCGCCGGTCTCGATCTCCGGACCATCGTGCCAGAACGACGCCGTCTCGATCTCGTTGAAATCGCGGACCACCAGCCAGTCGAGGTTGGCCAGGCCGGCTCGCTGCAGCCGGCCGTTGGCCGTTCCCGTGGCCGGGTTCTCACCGACCACGAAATAGCCCTTCACGGAGCCCTCGATCATGCCGAGGACGCTCTGGTAGGTGGAGTGGTCGCCGGTTATGCGAGGCAGCCACCCAAAGGCGTAGTCGTTGTCGGCGGTCGCCGCATCGCCCCAATAGGCCTTGAGCAATGAGACCGTGTACGCGTCCATGTGGCCCCAGAAGCCGACATCGGTCCCGTTGTTGTCCACGTAGGTCGCCAACGACGTGTCCAGACCGGCATGGGGCATGGGCAGATATCCGGGCAGGAGATCGTAGAGGGTGGGGATGTCGGTTGACCCCTGGATGCTGGCATGGCCGCGCAGGGCGAGGATCCCGCCGCCGGGACGGCCCATGTTGCCGAGCAGCAGTTGGAGGATCGACGCGGCGCGGATGTACTGGACACCGACGGTGTGGTGCGTCCAGCCCACCGAGTAGACGAACGCCGAGGTGCGCTCTCGACCCGAGTTGGCACACAGGGCCTCGGCGACCGCCAAGAAGTCCGCCTGGGTGACGCCGCAGGTCTGCTCCACCATCTCGGGGGTGTACCGGGCGAAGTGGCGCTTGAGGATCTGGTACACGCAGCGGGGTTCGGTCAAGGTGGGGTCACGGTGGACCTCCCGCACACCGATGTTCGCTCCCCCCGAGCCGTGCTGCTCACCCCGGGCCGCCGGTTGCTGCCGCCTCCCGGCGGCGGCCGGCGCCGCCGCCCCCTCGTACTGCCACGACGTCGGGTCGTAGGTGTTCGTCCCAGGGTCGAACCCGGAGAACAGGCCGTCGAGGTCCTCGGTGTCGGCGAAGTCGTCGTCGACGAGTGCGGACGCGTTCGTGTAGGCGGCGACGTACTCGCGGAAGTCGCGCCCGTTGGACAGGATGTGGTTGACGATGCCCCCGAGAAACGCGATGTCGCTGCCCGCCCGGATGGGCACGTGGATGTCGGCCAGGGCGCTGGTGCGGGTGAAGCGGGGATCGACGTGGATCACCGTCGCCCCCCGGGCCTTGGC
>JALZAH010000498.1 GCA_030948425.1 Actinomycetota bacterium | reverse complement strand
ATGTCCTGGCCCGCGAGGGCCTGGAACGCATTGACCCTGACAGGGAGCCGTTCGACCCCACGGTCCACGACGCCGTCGCCCATGAACCGGGCGATGGCGGCCAGGAGGTCGCCGAGGTGTTGCGCGCCGGCTACCGCTGGAGGGGCAGGGTGTTGCGTCCGGCCATGGTCAAAGTGCGGGGATGAGGCGCCATGGCACCCCAGCGTGAGTGGTTCGAGAAGGACTACTACAAGGTTCTCGGGGTGTCGGATCAGGCCTCCGAGAAGGACGTCGGCAAGGCGTACCGGAAGTTGGCCAAGCAGTACCACCCCGACGCCAACCCGGGATCGGAGGATCAGTTCAAGGATGTCTCTGCGGCCTACGACGTCCTGGGCGACCCCGAGCGGCGCAAGGAGTATGACGAGGTGCGGCGCATGGGCCCCGCCGCCAATCCCTTCGCCGGGGCCGGTGGCCCGCGCCCTGGTGGGGCCGGAGGCGTCCGGGTCGACGATCTCGGTGACCTACTCGGCAACATCTTCGGTCGTGGCGGGGCAGGACGGGGCGGACGGACACCGCCACGCCCGGCCGGTCCCCACCGTGGCCAGGACATCGAGACTGGCCTGCACCTGAGCTTCGACGATGCTGTGCGTGGCGTGACCACCACGGTCAACGTGACCAGCGACGTGGCCTGCCACACCTGTGGCGGCACGGGAGCCAAGCCGGGAACGGCGCCCGTCGTCTGTCCGGTCTGCTCCGGGCAGGGCGTGATCAACGACAACCAGGGCCTGTTCTCCTTCTCCCAGCCCTGCCAGGCCTGCGGTGGTACCGGCTTCCGGGTGGAGCAGCCGTGCCCTACCTGTCACGGGATGGGCACCGAGCACCGAGCCCGGCAGGTGAAGGTTCGGATACCTGCCGGCGTAACCGACGGCCAGCGCATCCGGGTCAAGGCCCGGGGCGACGCCGGTCGCAGCGGCGGCCCTCCCGGTGATCTCTACGTGGTCGTCCACACCGCCACCGACCCGCGCTTCGGCCGCCGCGGCACCAAGGACCTGACGTTGAGCGTCCCCGTCAGCTACCCCGAGGCCACCCTCGGGACCACCATCACCGTGCCTACCCTGGACCGGCCGGTAAGCCTCCGGGTCCCGCCCGGTACCCGGCCGGGGAGGACCTTTCGGGTGCGCAGCCACGGCGTCCCCGTCTCATCAGGAGTCGGCGACCTGCTCGTCACCGTCGAGGTCGTCGTTCCCACCACCGTCAATGACGAGCAGCGCCAGGCCATCGAGGCCCTGGGCGAGGTCCTCGACGGCCCGGCGTTGCGTGTCGACCTCAGCGACGGGGCCGTCCCATGAGCGACCTGCGCAGGAGCCGGGCTGTCTACGTGATCTCGGTTGCCGCGGAACTGGCCGGGGTCCATCCTCAGACCCTGCGGATCTACGAGCGCAAGGGCTTGGTCGACCCCGCCCGGACCGGCGGGGGGAGCCGCCGCTACAGCGAGCACGACATCGCCCTCCTCCGGCGCATCCAGGACCTGACCAACGCCGGGCTCAACCTCGAGGGCGTCCGGCGGGTCATGGAGCTCGAGGCCAGGCTCGAGCTCCTGGCCGCCGAGCTCGAGGAGGTCAGATCCGAGGCCCGATCGGCCATCGAGCGCGTCCATCGGCACTATCGCCGTGATCTGGTGCCGGTGAAGAACTCGCCGGCCCCCTGGGTACCGAAGCGCTGATCGCCGCCCCGGGGGCCCATGCTCGCAGAGGACCCATGCCTCAGGGGACAGGGACCGGGAATTCCGGGCCATGCTTGAAAAGTTAATAATGATGGACTCAAGTTTTCCCAGGAGGAAGGCAGACCAAGGTGGCCCTTGACCCCAACCGTTGGACAGCGAAGACGACCGAGGCGGTGCGCGCCGCCATGGATGCCGCCCGGGAGCGAAACAACCCCGAGGTCACCCCTGACCACCTCGTGGCCGCACTGCTCGGTCAGGACGGCACCGTCACCCTCCCCGTCCTCCAGCGGGTCGGTTTAACCCCCCTGACGTTGCGCAACCGCACCGAGGAAGCCCTGGGCCGCCGGCCGCACAGCTACGGCGGCAGCGACCCCCAACTCGACCGGGACCTCCGTGACGTCATGGCCCGGGCCGACTCCGAGCGGGAGGCCATGGCCGACGACTACCTCTCGGTCGAGCATCTGCTGCTGGCTCTGGCCGACCGCATCGGCGCCCCCATCGAGGACCTGCGTTCCGCCCTCGTCGAGGTCAGGGGCAGTCACCGGGTGACCAGCGCCAACCCCGAGGAGCAATATCAGGCCCTGGAGAAGTATGGCCGTGACCTCACCGCCGACGGCCGCTCGGGCAAGCTCGACCCGGTCATCGGCCGCGACGAGGAGATCCGCCGGGTCATCCAGGTGCTCTCCCGGCGGACCAAGAACAACCCTGTCCTCATCGGCGAGCCCGGTGTCGGCAAGACCGCCATCGTCGAGGGCCTGGCCCAGCGCATCGTGGACGGTGACATCCCGGAAAGCCTCAAGGGCAAGCGGGTGATCGCCCTCGATCTGGGCTCCATGGTGGCCGGCTCGAAGTACCGAGGCGAGTTCGAAGAGCGTCTGAAGGCCGTCCTCAAGGAGATCACCGACTCCAACGGCGAGGTCATCACCTTCATCGACGAGCTGCACACCATCGTTGGGGCCGGGGCCGCCGAGGGGGCCATGGACGCCAGCAACATGATCAAGCCCATGCTGGCCCGAGGCGAGCTTCGCCTGGTCGGCGCCACCACCCTTGACGAATACCGCAAGCACATCGAGAAGGACGCCGCCCTCGAGCGACGCTTCCAGCAGGTCTTCGTCGGTGAACCATCGGTAGAGGCAACGATCGCCATCCTTCGCGGCCTGAAGGAACGCTATGAGGTCCACCACAGGGTGGAGATCCAAGACGCCGCCCTGGTGGCTGCCGCCGTTCTGTCGGACCGGTACGTGACGGGGAGGTTCCTGCCCGACAAGGCCATCGACCTCATCGACGAGGCGGCCAGCCGTCTGCGCATCGAGATCGACTCGGTGCCCACGGAGATCGACGTGGTCAGCCGACGCATCCGCCAACTTGACATCGAACGCCTGGCCCTGCAGAAAGAGATCGACCCGGCGTCGCGGGAGCGACTGTCCAAGATCGACACGGAGCTGGCCGACCTCAACGAGAGCCTCTCGGGGCTTCAGGCCCACTGGCAGAACGAGAAGGGTGCCTCGGAGCGGATCTCCGCCGTGCGCCAGGAGATCGAGGTTGGCAAGGCCGATGCCGAACGCTTCACCAGGGAAGGCGATCTGGCCAAGGCAGCCGAGATCACCTACGGCGATCTGCCCAACCTGGAGAGGCGCCTGGCCGATGCCACCGCCCATCTGGGCGATCTGCAGGTCGACGGCAAGATGCTCAAGGGCCAGGTTGACGCCGAGGACGTGGCCGAGGTCATCTCCAAGTGGACCGGCGTGCCCGTGTCCCGGCTCCTGGAAGGCGAGGTCGCCAAGCTGGTGCGCATGGAGGAGGTCCTCCATCATCGCGTCGTCGGCCAGGACGAGGCGGTCACGGCGGTGGCCAACGCCATCCGTCGGTCCCGCAGCGGCCTGGCCGACCCGGACCGCCCAATCGGCAGCTTCCTGTTCCTCGGTCCCACGGGCGTCGGCAAGACCGAGCTGGCCCGGACCCTGGCGGACTTTCTCTTCGACGACCCCAGGTCCATGGTCCGCATCGACATGTCGGAGTACATGGAGAAGCACTCGGTGGCCCGACTGATCGGCGCCCCTCCGGGCTACGTCGGCTACGACGAAGGTGGCCAGCTCACCGAAACGGTCCGCCGCCGTCCCTACGCCGTGGTGCTGCTCGATGAGATAGAAAAGGCCCATCCGGACGTGTTCAACGTCCTCCTCCAGGTGCTCGACGACGGTCGGCTGACCGACGGTCAGGGCCGCACGGTGAACTTCACCAACACGGTGCTGATCATGACGTCGAACTACGCGGGCGACCTGCGGGAGGCCTTCCGGCCGGAGTTCTTGAACCGGGTCGACGAGATCGTGACCTTCCGCGAGCTCACCGAGGAGGACCTGGCTGCGGTGGTCGAGATTCAGCTGGAGGAACTGGAGAGACGCCTGGCCCGACGTCGGCTCACCCTCTCGGTGACGGCCGAGGCCCGGCATTGGCTGGCTCGGCGGGGCTACGACCCGGCGTACGGAGCCCGCCCTCTCAAGCGGCTGATCCAGCGCGCCATCAACGACCCACTGGCCATGGCCCTCCTCGATGGCCGCTACGGCGACGGGGCGGTGGTCAGCGTGGACGAGGCCGGCGACGGAGAGAGCCTGGCGCTGCAGTGACCGCCGGCGCAGGGTCGGGGCCTACGCCGGCGCAGGGTCGGCGCAGGGTCGGCGGCTACGCCGAGGGCAGGGACGGCGGCTACGCCGAGGGCAGGGCGAAGGTCCCCTCGACCTCCACGGCGTCGTCGATCTTGAGGGCCCCGAGCATGGCCGAGTAGGGCTTGACCCCGAAATCGGTCTGGACCACCCGGCCCTTGATGACCACCTGAGCGCCGTCGATGCTCACGTCCAGGGTGGCCGGCTTGGTCTGGTCAGTGATGGTCAACTGACCTTCCACGGTGTAGGCCGAACCACCTCCGGCGACCGACGTGGACCGGAAGGTGATGTCGGGGTACTTCGTGGTCTGCAAGGCCTTGTCATTGATGTTCTTGGCGATGTCCTTGCGGTCACCGTCGCTCAGGGGCTTCATGCCCCCGTTGAAGTCGATGACCTCGAGAGAGGAGGGTTGGACCGTCACCTCGGCGTTCGATGCGGTGGGGTCGTCGGCATTGAAGGTGACCGTCCCGCTCCAGCTCTTGGCCTCGAGGACGAGGTTGTGGGCCATCTTGGCGCCGACCCCCGCCTTCTTGGTGCGGACGGTGAGGCTTCCGTCGTTCGGGCCGATCGTGTAGGTGCCGCTGGGAGGTGCCATTAGCCAACACTACGCCCGGCACCGTGGTGGGCGCGGCACAAAGGGCTTTTGCGAACTTGGGGGCGCCATTCCACCGCCACGGTGAATCCGGCCCCCAAGTTCGCAAGAACCGCAGCCGCAACTGCAAGACGCACCGCAGACAGGAAGCGGGCACCCCATCGGCGGAGAGGAGAGTACGTTTGTTGTCAGTTCGTTTTCGCTTTTGGGGGCTGCATGAGGGATGGTCGAAGGGCCGTGAAGAGTCAACGGGCGAGGTGGCACGTCGGGGTGGCAGCGGTGGCCGGCGCGGCGATGGCCGCTGCCGGGCTGTCGGCCGCTGCTCAGGCCACGGCGAGCCAATCAGCATCCGCACCACCACAGACCGTCGGCTACCACACGCAGAGCCTGTCCATTCCGGTGAACGTGGGTCCCGACGGGTCCACCCATTGCACCGTGGTGGGCGAACTGTTCGTCCCCAACGACGCCGGGGCCGCTCACCAGGTGCCGTCGATACTCACCACCAACGGGTTCGGCGGCAGCTACAGCGACCAGGACGCCCTCGCCGGGTTCTTCGCAGCTCGCGACTACGAAGTCCTCACCTACTCGGGTCTGGGTTTCGGCGGTAGCGGCTGCAACATCGAGCTGGACACTCCGGCCTATGACGGGCGGGCCGCGTCGGAGCTGGTGTCGTGGTTGGGCAACCGCCCTGAGATCCTCACCGACGGGCCCGACGACCCACGGGTGGGGATGATCGGCGGCTCCTACGGCGGGGCCGTACAACTGGCGGCCTCGTCGATCGACCGCAGGATCGATGCCATCGTGCCCGTCATCACCTGGAACGACCTGGCCTACTCCCTTGGTCCCAACAACGACGCCACCAACTTCGTGCACACCGACAACCCGCCGGGGATCCTCAAGGACGAGTGGACGGCATTCTTCTTCGGCGAAGGACTGACCGAGCCGCTCCAGCACGCCACGGCGACGCCGTTCCCACCGTCGAGCTGCCCGGGCTTCGATCCCGCAGTCTGTCCGGAGCTGGCCGAGTCGGCGGCCCTCGGCTATCCATCCCCACAGACCGTCGCCACCCTGCGGGCCGCGTCCATGGTCACTTACGGCGGGAGCGTGCATGCTCCCACCCTGTTGATGCAGGGAGAGAACGACACGTTGTTCAACATCAACGAAGCGGTCGCCAACTACAACCAGCTGCGGGCCAACAAGACGCCCGTGAAGCTGGTGCTGCAGAGCTGGGGTCACTCGGGTCTTACCCCGGCACCGGGCGAGGTCGACTACACCGACGGGGCCAAGGGTTATGAGACCCAGCTGATCGCCGACTGGTTCGCCAAGTACCTGGGGCATCGGGCCGTCTCCACCGGGCCGGCCGTCGAGTACTACCGCAACTGGGTCCCGACACCGGCCGGGGCATCCGCCAAGGTCTCCTACGGGACGGCCACGTCCTGGCCGGTGGGTACCACCGACGCGCTGCACCTCTCGGGTGACGGCACCCTCACCGCCGGCGCCGGGGCGGTCACGGCGGGGAACCGATCGTTTGTCAACCCGCCAGGCGGTACGGGGGGCAGCTACTCGGAGACGTCGGCCATAGGAAACTCGGTGCCCGGTCTTTCGAGCATCCCGCCAAGCGACATTGCGGGGACGGTCACCACCTTCGAGACCTCACCGTTGCCCCGTGCGGTCGACTCGGTCGGTGTCCCGACGGCCAGCTTCACGCTCCACTCGTTGGTCCCTGCGGGGGCGACGCCGGCCACCGACCCGGTACTGTTCGCCAAGATCTATGACGTGGCCCCGAACGGGACCCCCACCCTCGTCAACCGCCTGGTCTCACCGATCCGGGTCGGTGACCTGACGAGACCGGTCTCGGTCACCCTCCCCGGGGTCGTCCACCGCTATGGGGCGGGGGACCGCATCGAGCTGGTGCTGGCCGCCACCGACGACGCCTACCTGGGCAACCGAGCGCCCAACGTCCTGTCCGTGGCCATCGACCCGGCCCATCCCGGTACCCTCGACCTTCCCGTGGTGGCGTCGGCTGCCGAGACCCAGGGGGGTCGATCCACCCCGGCCCGCTGACCTTGGTTCCTGGGCTCCGAGGACCTCTTCGGAGCTTCTCAGCTTCTCTGCGTGTGCTTGGCGCAGCGATAGGGCAGACTCGGGTCGTGAGCACAACGACACAGAAGGCGTTTCGTCACATCGGCAAGGAATACGGCGCTCCGGGTGGTGGCATCTCGGTGTTCGGTGGTGCTCCTGATCGGGTTCCCGGCTCGGGTCGGCCGACGTCAGGTTGGGGCGCGCCCGCCGGCGGCCCCCCGGGCACCGGGACCGTCCCCCGCCCGGGCGGACCCGGCGGTGGGGCGCCCATCTATGACCCCAAGGGTTACGGCGGTGGCGGATCCGGCCTTCCAGGGACGGCACCGAGCGAGCCGTTCCAGGCCAAGCGGGCATACGACAAGCTCCTCACCCTCACCGTCCTCACCGTCGTCACCGGCGTTGTCGGCTATCTGGTGGTACCGGTGGGCGTGGCCTTCGCCTGCCTGATCGCCGCCTTCGGATTGATCGTCGTCAGCTACTTCAAGGTCCGCTGGTCAAAGGTGATCGCCCCCGCCTACTCGGTGCTCGAAGGTTTGGGCCTAGGTGCCATCTCGGCCAGTTACGCCACCCTGGGCCATGGCATCGTGCCGGTCGCCATCGTCTTCACCGGTGCGGTGTTCCTCGCTGCCCTCGCCCTGTACCGGACCGGCCTGGTCAAGGTCACCCCCCGCATGACGGCCATGGCCGTGATGGGCGGCTTCGGCATCATGATTATCGCCGGGCTGTCACTGGTCGGCCTGTCTCTCCCGGGCCTCAACAGCTTCGGGCCCTTGGGGCTGATCTTCGGTGTGGTTTTTCTGGCCATCGCCGTGCTGAACCTGTTCAACGACTTCGCCTTCGTGGACAAGGCTGAGGCCGCCGGCCTTCCCGCGGACGCCGAGTGGTCAGTCGCCTTGGCCATGATGACCGCTCTCGTTCTCGTCTACATCAGCATGCTGCGGATCATCGGCTCCATGTACGGCGGCCGGCGCTAGAGCCGGCGCTAGAGCCTCTAAGGGGGCCGCCAGCTGGCTTCGCTATGCTCGATCGTCCGCCAGCCGGCTCGGCTCTGCCAAACACTCGAGGAGGCGCGTGCCTGCCACCGTCGTCGTCGGAACCCAGTGGGGTGACGAGGGCAAGGGAAAACTCACCGACCTGTTGGCCCGCGACATGCAGGTCGTTGTCCGCTATCAGGGTGGGCACAATGCCGGGCACACCATCGTGGTTGACGGTCAGACCTTCGCACTCCAGCTGCTGCCCAGTGGGATTCTCTACCGCCACATCACCCCGGTGATCGGCAACGGGGTGGTTGTCGATCCCGGAGTCCTCTTGGCCGAGATGGCCACCCTGACGGAGGGCGGCGTGGACTGCTCCCGGCTGTGCGTGTCGGGCTCCGCCCATCTGATCATGCCGTACCACCAAGAGCTCGATGGCCTCAACGAGCGATTCCTGGGACGCAACAAGCTGGGTACCACCAAGCGGGGGATCGGCCCGGCCTATGCCGACAAGGCGACCCGGATCGGGATCCGGGTCCAGGACCTCCTCGACCCGAAGATCTTCCGCCAGAAGCTCGACGTGGTGTTGAAGGAGAAGAACCAGATCCTGGCCAAGGTCTACAACCGGTTGCCTCTGTCGGCCGACGAGATCGCCGACCGCTATCTCCGGGAGTACGCGCCCGCCCTGGCTCCGCTCATCGGCGACTCGGTGGGCGTTGTCCACCAAGCGCTCGACGCCGGCCAGCGGGTGCTGCTCGAAGGGGCGCAGGCGACGTTCCTCGACCTCGATCACGGGACGTATCCCTTTGTCACCTCCTCGAACCCGGTGGCCGGCGGGGCGTGCGTGGGTGCCGGCATCGGACCTCGGGAGATCACCGACGTCATGGGCATCGCCAAGGCCTACGTGACCCGTGTCGGGTCGGGACCGCTTCCCACCGAGCTCGACGACGACCTCGGTGAGGCGCTGGTGGAGCGCGGCCATGAGTTCGGCACCAACACCGGACGGCGCCGACGGACCGGTTGGTTCGATGCCGTCATGATCCGTCAGGCGGCCCGACTCAACTCTCTCTCCGAGGTGGCCCTGACCAAGCTCGACGTGCTCGATACGTTCGAGACGCTGAAGGTGTGCGTGGCCTACGAGCTGGACGGGGTACGCTACGAGCACATGCCGTATCACCAGTCGGTGATGCATCGGGCCAAGCCCGTCTACGAGGAGCTCCCCGGATGGCGCACCGACACCTCGGGGGTGACGGACCTAGAAGAGCTGCCCACCGAGGCCCGCGACTACGTTGCGTTCCTGGCCGGCCAGACCGGGATCCCCATCAACGTGGTCGGCGTCGGCCCGGGCCGAGACCAGTTCGTCCGTTTCTCCGTGCCCGGCCCCCAGCACGTCTGAGCGGTGGTGGCTGAGCGTCTGGGAGCTGAGCGTCTGGGAGCTGAGCGTCTGGGAGCTGAGAGCCTGAGAGCTGAGAGCCTGAGGGTCTGTGTCGTTGGCTCCGGAGGACGTGAGCACGCTCTGGCCGTGGCCCTGGCCCGCACCTCGGAAGTGGTGGTGGCCCCGGGCAACCCGGCCATGACCGGCCCCGGCATCTCGCTCAGCGCCGCCCCACCCAGCGAGGTGGATGCCGACCTGTGGGTCATCGGGCCGGAAGCACCCCTGGTCGATGGCCTGGCCGACCGGCTCCGAGCCCAGGGCCGATCCGTGTTCGGACCGGGGGCCGACGGGGCCCGACTGGAGGGCTCCAAGGCATGGATGAAGGATCTCCTCGCCGTCGCCGGCGTGCCCACAGCGAAGTACGCCACGTTTGACGAAGTCGGCCCCGCCGTGCAGTTCCTTCGATCCCTGCCCGCCCCATGGGTGATCAAGACCGACGGGTTGGCGGCCGGCAAGGGCGTTCTCGTCACCTGGTCGTGGGCCGAGGCCGTAGCCGATGTCGAAGCCAAGTTGTCCGGCACGGCGTTCGGCGTCGCCGGCCGTCGGGTGGTCATCGAGGAGTGCATGTCCGGACCGGAGCTGTCAGTGATGGCCGTCTGTGACGGCACCCGGGCCGTGGCCCTGGCCCCCGCTCAGGACCACAAGCGCCTCGGCGACGGCGACACCGGACCGAACACCGGGGGGATGGGGGCCTACTCGCCGGCACAGGCGGCGGGTCCCGATGTGGTCGCCGAGGTCATGGACCTGGCCGTCATCCCGACCCTGAGAGCGCTCACCGATCGAGGCATCGACTACCGCGGCATCCTCTACGCAGGGATCATGCTGACCCCGGCTGGTCCCCGGGTGCTCGAGTTCAACGTCCGCTTCGGTGACCCTGAGACCCAGGTCGTGCTGTCCCGGTGGCAGGGGGACGTCGCCGCCGTGCTGGCCGCCGCCGCCGCCGGGCGCCTGGACCGGGTTGCTGCTCCCCGCTTCGGCCCCGACGCCGCCGTGTGCGTGGTCCTCGCCGCCGGCGGTTACCCGCAGGCACCGATCATCGGGGATCGCATCGACGGCATGGATGACGCCGCCGCCCAGCCCGGCGTGACGGTCTACGCCGCCGGCGTCTCCCCCGGCGGTGGTTCGGCTCTGATGACCGCCGGGGGCCGGGTGCTGGGGGTGACGGCCACCGCCCCGTCCCTGGTCGCCGCCCGGCAACGGGCCTATCGTGCGGTGAGCTCGATCTCGTGGCCGGCCATGACCTATCGCCGCGACATCGGCGCCGATCATTCCCAAACCGCGTCGGCACCCCCGTCGCGTGTGGCCACCGAGGAGGTCCTTCCGTGAAAGTCGCCGTGATGATGGGCTCAGCCAATGACCGGGCGAAGATGGCTCCCGCCATCGAGACCCTGACCGGTTTCGGGGTGGAGGTGACGGAGCATGTGATGTCGGCGCATCGGACGCCGCTGGTCGTCGCCGAGTTCGCCCGGTCCGCTCGGTCGTCGGGCTACGGGATCATCATCTGCGGCGCAGGGATGGCCGCTCATCTCGCCGGTGCCGTCGCCGGCCAGACCACCCTCCCCGTGATCGGCGTTCCGCTGTCGGGAGGGGCAATCGGCGGTGTGGACGCCCTCTACGCCAC
>JALZAH010000493.1 GCA_030948425.1 Actinomycetota bacterium | reverse complement strand
CCCTCAACGAGGGCGACTTCAACACCCAGTTCATCGGGGCCGGCGCCCTGGCCATCCTGCTGGCACTGTTGGCCGACGGTGCCCTGGTACTCGTCCAGCGCTTCCTCACCCCGTGGGCCACCGCCCGCCGACCCGTCTGAGGATCGAACTATGAACGCCTTCTCCGATGCCTTCACCTTCATCGCCAACCACGGGCATCTGCTGCTCACCAAGACCGGGACCCACCTGGTGATCTCCTTCGAGGCTGTCCTCATCTCGGTGATCGTCGGTATCCCGCTCGGCGTCCTGCTTGGCCACATCCACAAGGGCTCGTTTCTCGCCATCAACGCCTCCAACCTGGGCCGGGCACTGCCCAGCCTGGCCATCCTGTCCATCCTTCTGCCGGTCGTGGGCATCACCCGCACCAACGTGATCATCACCCTGGTCATCCTCGGCTTCCCGCCGATCCTGACCAACACCTACGTGGCGATCGAGCAGGTAGACGCCGACGCCGTGGAGGCGGCCAAAGGCATGGGGATGCGCCCTCGCCAGGTCATCCTGGGCGTCGAGGTCAAGCTGGCTCTCCCGTTGATCTTCGCCGGGGTGCGCACTGCGGCGGTCTTCGTGGTGGCCACCGCCACCCTGGCCGGGGTCTTCGGAGGTGGAGGCCTGGGCGACATCCTCTTCAACGAGCCGGAGTTCAAGCTGAGTGGGGTCATCGCCGCCTCCTACGTCTTGGTCGTGCTGGCCCTGGCAGCCCAGATGGTGTTCAAGGGCCTGGAGTTCGCCGTCACCCCCAGGGGCCTGCGCAAGGCCCCCCGAGCGGCCCCTGCGCAGATCATGAGTCCGACGGTTCTGCAGCCAGCCTGAGCATCCCTCTGACCACCAAGGACCTCGGTCCGATCACTGAAGGAGCAGCAATGAAGGCGATCACCAGGACAGGAAAGCGTCGGACGGGGGCTATCGGTGCGTGCATGGCCGTGGCGTTGGCCGGGAGCTTGGCCGCGTGCGGATCGAGCACCAAGACATCCACGACCAAGGGGGGAAACATCACGTCGGCCCTCCCCGCTGGGCAACCGGGAGCGGGCAAGCCCCCGATCACCATGGGCGACAAGAACTTCGAGGAGCAGTACATCCTCGGCTTCCTCTACACCGGTGCCCTGCAGTCCAAGGGCTACACGGTCAACCTCAAACCCAGCATCGGCAGTTCGGAGATCATCGACAAGGCCCTGACCAGCGGGCAGATCGACATGTATCCCGAGTACACCGGGGTGATCTATCAGGTCCTCGCCGGCCACACCGACAATCCCCCGACGGCGCAGGTGACCTACGACGTGTCCCAGAAGTTCGAGCAGAGTCGGGGCTTCACCCTGCTCAAGCAGACGCCATTCCAAGACGCTGACGGGGTGGCCACTGCCAAGCCGTACGCCGCCCAGCATCACCTGAAGACGATCGATGATCTGAAGAACGTTGGTCCGTTCTCCTACGGCGGGCCGCCGGAGAACCTCAACCGCCTGCAGGGGGTGCTCGGCTTGCAGCAGGAGTACGGGTTGAGCAACCTCAAGTTCGTCCCGCTGACCTCCGGTTCTCAGTACCAAGCCCTCGACGCCGGCCAGGTAAACAGCATCGCCATCTTCACCACCGATGGTCAGTTGCTCAGCGGCAAGTACGCGGTGCTGGACGACACCAAGCACATCTTCGGGTTCCAGAACGTCGCTCCGCTTGTCAAGAACAGCCTGCTCCAGTCCGAAGGCCCGGCGTTCAACCAGATTCTCGACGCCGTGAGCGCCAAGCTGACCTTCCCGGCAATCCAGCAGATGAACTCGGCCGTGGTCATCGCCCATCAGAGTCCCCAGACCGTCGCCAAGCAGTTTCTCGACGCCAACGGCCTCGGCTAGCAAGCGGCAAACCGGCACCAACGTCGTTAGGGACCGGCACAACGCCTTTGCGGCAAGGGAGGACAGGGGGAGTTGCATCGCCCTGTCCTCCCTTGATCTGCGGGATCATTCGGGTGCCACATGATGCTCGGGAGAGGGCGGGCGGCGTTCTTCGCCGACGTTCTCGGCGGCATCGGCCTGACGCAGGATCCGATGGCCTTTCCCTGGCCCACTGACACCATGGGGGGAAGCTCGTCGACTCTTAGCCCTTCTGGATAGGCACCTGGCGAGTGCCCCCGGCAGGATTCGAACCTGCGCACCCGGCTCCGGAGGACAGTTTGCAGGGTTTCAGTCCTGTCCGCAGGTACCGGTTGGTACCCGAAACAGCAGGTCAGGGGCTGTATATCGATGACCGTAAGTGGCTGCTGTTGACCGCTGATTTCCGCGCCGATGTGGCCCTCTGTGGCCTACCGGCGGCCCGTCCCCCTCAGGGCGAGCCGGAACGAAGGCATGCACAGCGAGGATCAAGGTGCCGTCTGCTTCGATGCCGGTGATCGTCGCCTCGAAGGGGCCCGGTCGGCGACCACCTGCGGGACATCTGGCACAGCCCTCATCGTATCCCCGTCTCGTCGTCGACGGTCCGGCGAGGATCGAGCGCCCGGAGGACGGCAGTGAAGCGATCAGCGAGGCTTGCCCGGAGTCGAGTCCGCTCTGACCCTGGCCAGGGTCTCGTACGCGGCGCACTCGGACGGGTAAGGGCACGATCACGTCAACGTGACGATCGGACAGCGGCAGCAAATCCTCGTTCTCGAAGGCGTCGGTAGCCACAAGACGGCATCCGAGAGTCAGGAGGTCGCCGACCCGGGCCACTCCGTAGACGGACCATCGCGTGCCCCGCACGACGATCTGTGCCTCCACCTCGTCGGTCACCGAGAAGCAGGAGACGGTCAGCGCACCGGCCTTGGCCACCCAGGCGGCCCGAGAGCGACGCGATCGCCGGGAACGGCCGAGGGACCTAATCCAGCCCGCATACCGAGCCGTCAGCCCGGTCCACACGTCACCTCACGCCGAAGCGGTCGTTCCCGCTGGGCCCGAAATTTGATGGGCGTCCCAGTGCTGCTATGACGCCGGCGGCTTCGGATGGCTGGTTATGGCAGACATCGAGCAGGACCAGGGGATCAGGAAAAGGTCGGCTCGCGTTAACAGGGCACCACAACCGCTCGGCTGCGCCGGTTACCGGGCGCCGGCGGGATCATCGGATCCTGGCGAACACGCGTTCGGCTCTGGTCGCCGAACGAGTCTTTCAGCGCGTTGGGGGCAAAACGGAGAAGGTGGTCAGCGACGTTGCGGACGCGTGTCCGTCAGCACGGGCACGCGCGTAGATCAAGGGTTCTTCCAACGGGGTTCTTCTCTTCGGGAGGCCTCTTCTATTCGGGTACTCAGGGAAGCTGTTAGCGTCGATCTCGCCGAGTTGGAGGTGGAGAGCCATGGCCACGAGCCGGTGCTGCCGGGAGATGCTTCGCCTGGCCGGTGGCCTGTTTCTCCTTGTCTTCGTTGTGGGATGTGGAGGTTCGCCCCGGCACCCGGCGCAACTCTCATCACTCACAGCACACCCCTCTGCGGTCCCGGAGATCGGCTACTCGACCAGCAACGGCAGTTTCGTGATCGGCCTCGACGGGTCGAATCCCCACACTCTGTCGACCGGGCTGCCCTTCACCGGCGCTGCCGATCCCCGCTCTCCTCAACCGGTCACGGGCAAGATCGTCATCTCCCCGAACGGGACCAGGGAGGCGTACTGGCGCGACGGGGATCAGCCATCCGAAAGCCGGAGCTCCGAGACCGTCGGTGTCTGGACGGCGGACAGCAACGGCGCAGGCGCCCACCGGATTTGGAGCGCCCCTTCCAACTACGCTGCCGTGCGGACCGCCGATCCTGACAACCCCGTTCCGAGATGGAGCCCGGCAGGAACAGAGCTGGCCATCATCGTGTCCCGCACGCCGTACGCCTACGGAATCCTGGTCATGCACGCCAACGGCAGCGGCGCGCACTACCTCACCAGGACGTCCCCTGGGCCCGAGTCGGCTGGGCCGCTGACCTGGAGCCCGGACGGAAAGGAGCTGGCATATGTGGGCTTCCACAATGGCAGCTCCATCGTCGCCGTTCCCGCCGCCGGCGGGGGTGCCAGGGTGGTCGCCGACCTCGGTCGCGTCGGACGGCCTACCTCGCTCTCGTGGTCCCCGGACGGCCAGACCATTCTGGCGCCTGTCGGCGTCGACGGGACCCCGATGACGAACCTCGAGGCGTACCCGGCAGCAGGGGGCAACGGCTCGCTGGTCTATCGGGCCCCAGGGCTGCTCGCCGCGTTCTACTCACCCGACGGCAAGCACATCGTGTTTACAAGCGATCTGGCCGGCACAGGTGTCCAGGGTGGTCCCACGGGGATCCGGGTGGCCAACGCTGACGGGACCGGTGTCACCGTGGTCCCCAACACGACGGCGATCAACTCATCCATCGACCTCACCGGCTGGTTCCAGGTGTCGGCGCCGCCTGGTCCAGTGGCCCACTCGTCCGGCTACTGGGTGGCTGGGTCCGATGGCAGGGTCGCCAGTTTCGGCGGAGGATACGACGGCCAACGGACCTTGGATCCAGTCCAGCACCCAGGACAGCCCGCGACTTCCCTGCGACAACTCAAGGCTCCGGTCACCGCGATCACGGCCACCGCCGGCGTCGCCGCGGAAGTGATCGATGGGGTAGCGGGCGGCGGTTACCAGATGGTGGCCGCCGACGGCGAAGTCATCATCGCCGGCAACGGCGAACGCATCAACGCCACCATCGAAAAGCTGCCGGACGCCTTCGGAGGCCACCAAGGCGCGCCGATCGTAGCCCTCTGTGAACATTCTTTCGTCAGCTCCGACGGCGCCATCTACCCCGCTGTCGCCTACGCGCCCTACGCGGCTTCTGAGCCAACCGCCACCATCGCCCACCTCACGGCTCCAATCGTCGGTGCCGCCTGCGCTCACGGGCCGATAGTCGTGGCTGCAGATGGCACCGTGTACGGCGCGACGGGGCCGAACCCGAACACCTTGCAATCCAATCCCATCGGCCTTCTCTACGCCGTCCCGGGAATCACCGCACCCATCGTCGGCGTCACCTCCGACCGGGCTACCGGCGGCTACTGGCTGGTCGGACAGGACGGCAACGTCTACGGCGTAAACGCCCCGCTCCAAGGCTCACTGCGCGGCCAGCACCTGGCCGCCCGGATCGTAGGGATCGCCGCCGACGACGCCACGGGGGGATACTGGGTCGTCACCGCCGACGGCGCCGTACACGGCTTTAACGCCCCCATCGAACGGCACACCGGCGGACCTAACGTGACCGCCAACGCCATCGGGATCGCCGCCGTCCCCCTCCCTTCGAGCGAGAGCAACTCTTTCTGAATGATCAGTCCGTTCGTAGACCGGAGAGTCTCTTTATCGTGTCAAGGTCTCGATGCGCCATCGGTTCGGGCCCGCGGAATTGGGCACCGACGCTTTCGAGGTCACCCGCCGGAGTTGAGTCGCAACAACCAAGCGACGCACGACTTCGGCACAAGCGCGGCGCTCCGTAACGCAGAGGCCGATGAGGCGATGCCGCATGTTCTGTGCTTGAGCGGTCGGGGCACTCCGGTCGATAGCCGGGCTGCAGAACGCCGATTCGGCGTGACTCGCGAGTGCCTCGGGCCGGAACATTCTGTGCGCCCGCGACCCGGCATTTGGTGCTATTAGCGGCTGCTGCCTCGGGGCGCGTTCGGGTTGACACGTTCCGTGCCGGGGTGCTTCGAGCCGATCGCCGATTCCGGTGCGGGTCGCGGTGGCGTCGCCAGGTCCGTGACGTGCCGAACCCGTTTACATGCGGTTGCACGTATATATGTTGTGTCGTATGCTCGTCGCATGCCAGCAGAGATCGCGGTCCTTGAGGTGATCGCCGAGCCGACACGGCGGCGGATCCTTGAGGCGGTGCGCGATGGCGAGCGGTCGGTCGGCGAGCTGGTCGAGCAGGTTGGGATGCATCAGCCAGGTGTGTCTCGTCACCTGAAGGTGTTGCGCGACGCCGGGCTGGTGGAGGTCCGCCGGGATGCTCAGCGGCGTTTGTACCGGCTTTGTCCGGAACCGCTTATGGAGCTCGACGCGTGGCTGGAGCCGTTTCGAGCGGAGTGGACAGCGCGGCTCGACTCGCTCGAGCGGCACCTGCGACGCACCGCCACACCGATCCCCCCGAGTTCAAAGGAGCTCCGATGAGCGACGTCCCCGCTTCCTCCTACGATGGCATGTTGGAGCGCACCGCCGATGGCGGCGTCATCCGATTCGAACGCCACCTGCCCCACCCGATCGGCGAGGTGTGGGACGCGATCACGAATCCGGCCCGGTTGGCGGACTGGTGGTTGCCGTTCGACGCCGACATCATGGTCGACCTCCGAGAGGGCGGCCAGATGGTGTTTGCCGCCCGTGGTGACGAACCGGTGACGATGACGTGCACGATCCTTCGTGTCGAGCCGCCGATGCTTCTCGAGCACACTCACGCCGACGCCGCCTCATACATGCGTTGGGAACTCGAGCCGACCGACACCGGCTGTGTGTTGCGGGTCAGCCACTTCGTGACCGACACCGCCGGTGCGATTGACAACTGCTACGTCGTTGGACTGCATACGTCCCTCGCGCTGCTTGCACCCTGCCTCGCCGGCCGTACTGTCGCCTGGGACTGGGATGACTTCGCTGAAGCGCAGGCGCACTACGCCAGCATCGGCCTCGCACCGCCGGTAAACGCTCCGTGACGACGACCGAAGTTGCAGCGCACACAAAAGAAAGGACCAAGCATGTCTCAGCTACTCCGAGTGCAGAACTTCTGCGTGTCCGCCGATGGGTTCGGCGCCGGCGAAGGGCAGAGCCTCGAACAGCCCTTCGGGCACGCCAAGAAGGCCGACCTCCCGGCCGACCTCGCCTCGTGGGCCTTCGCCACCGCGAGCTGGCCGAACCGCA
>JALZAH010000448.1 GCA_030948425.1 Actinomycetota bacterium | reverse complement strand
ACTTGGTCCCCCTCGACCCCCTGCCGGTCAAAGCCGGCGACCGGTGGGTGAGCAAGAGTCGCCAGCACGACTGTCTGGCGAAGAGGTGCAGGAGGGCTGCCCAGGGCAAACGCCCGGGCGCAGCCCACAAAGCAATGATCAGGAGAAGCTGGGGATCAGACTCTCAACGCTGGACACGTAGGACTGGCTCTCGGTGAGCACGCCATAACGCTGCATGTTCTGCAGCCCTTCGTAGTACCCGGCCACCGTCGAGCAGGTGCTTCCCAGGTGGCCCTGCAGGTAGGCCAGGTATCGAGCCTCCATCTGGATGTTGTCGTTCACCGTGTTGATGTTCAGGTTGGTGCCCAGCAGGTTCTGAGAGACGAACGTGGCGGTCGCAGGGAGGAGCTGACCCACACCGACGGCGGAGGCCGAGGAGACCACGCCCTCCTGCCACCCTGACTCCTGCCAGGCGATGGCTTCGACCAGGGCGGGTGATACCCCGTAGCGTTCGGCCCACGACACGAAGACGGGTCGGAGGGCCTGACGTGAACTGCTGGAGCGGAGCGTCGCCGGCAGCACACCTCGGGGGTCGGAGCGGGGCGAGAACGTGGCACAGAAGTTCACGCCCGACCCCGACGTCACCGGGCTCGCCGGCGCTGCGTACCTGGTCACCGTGGCGGTAGCCGCAGCTCCACTCGAGGGCAACGACAGATGGGTCCCGACCCTCAAGATGGCACTCGGATCCAGTCCGTTCACGGAGGACAGTTGGCTCACCGTGAGGTGACGGGCGCTGGCTATGGTCCATAGGTTGTCCCCGGAGCGCACCACGTACGTCGACGAAGATCTGGAGGAGAAGCTGGCTTGGCCGGCGAGGGCAAGCACGCCGAGGGTGAGGATCCCACCGAGTATCCGGGACGCAGCTGCCCGGCGGGGTAGGCGGACGGCGCTGATCTTGGGCATGAACGTTCCAATCCCTCCGCCCAGGAGGCCGGGGTGAAGCTACACCATCAACATCCACCACAACAACCCCAATTTTCACATGAACCACACGGTTACCATGAGGTGGTGAACCCTCAAGTAACCTCAGACCCACAACCTCGACCTGAGGTCGAGGTTGTGGTCTGAGAGGGTCCAGGAAGGAGCTCAGCTGGTTGGTGAGGCCGGGAGGGAAACCCGACGCTGCTCGGCCCGCCGCTCCCCGTCCAGCCGCTCCAGAGCGGAGTGCTCATAGTCCTCGTGGTCGACGAAGCGCATGAGGGCGGCCACGGCCGGGTGCCCGGCCTGCTCGGCGATGAGGCGGTGCATCTGCTGGCAGACCTTGCGATATTCAGGGTGGCCCTGGGGAGTCGTCCGCAGCTCGAGGATGTGCATTGCTTCGCGAGCGTTGCATTGCATCACGTACCTGACCCGGTAGGCCAAGGCGACGGCGTACCCCGCCTGCGGGGCACCGAAGCGATTGCCAAGGGCGTGATAGAGGCTGGCTGACCGGGCCATGGACGCCGCATAGACGTCCTCGGCGCCGGCACTGAGCACCGAGTTGGGCAGGGTGTAACCGTGCCCGGGCGTCAGGTCCTGCCATTCGAGGGTCAACATGCGGTGGCGTTGCAGGTCCCGGAAGGCCCCGTAGTCCGAGAGGACGTCGAATCGGTAACCGGCTCGTTCCAGAGCCCGGCCGGGCCGATGCCGGCGGTTGTTGCGCTCCCCGGTGTAGCGGTCGACGACCTCCTGGCGCTCCTGCATGGTCATGCAGGCCACCCGATCCTCAATGGCTCGTTCTGAGCGATCCGTGAAGGGATAGAGCATCGCCGCAACCATCTTGATCTCGGCATCGGGATCCCAGTCGGTGAGGGTCACCTCTGGGTCACCACCCGGGACCGGTCCGTTGTCGGGGCCGAGTTCGTTGTCCAGGCTGGGTCCGGGAGCGGTCGGCGTGGCGTCCGCGAAGAGGGAACGGCTCAGCTCGGACATCGCCCGGTGATTGGTCTCCAGGTATTCCGACCAGACCCCCCCCCGGTCGGCGACGTCCACACGGCGAACCCAGGAGGGGATGACCTTGCGGAGCTCACTCAACATCAGCTCGGCATACTCGCGGGCCTCGGGAAGCTGTTGGGCCCGCATGCGGATGAGGAGGGCCTCATAGGCCTGGCCGCTGGCGTAGATGCCCAGGTTGGAGGTGGCGGCCGCTGGAAGCATGCCCCGGAGGGCATCGAACGCCTTAGCTCTGATGGACTGACGCCACACCAGGTCGGAGTCCCCGGCCGTCTTCGGGTGTTGCTCGGCGAACCAGGCATTGACGACCGGCAGCAGATCTCGGTAGGCATCGAAGAGACGGTCCATGTCCCCGACGTAGCGGGCGCCAAGGGGTGAGTCGAGGATGGCCGGATCCCGGTGGTATCGATACCGCCCGTTGGGCAGGCGGGCGTCGTAGGCCACGTAGCGGGTCGACTTCTCCATGTAGGACATCAGCCGGCCCCACTCCAGCACCTTGGTGAGGATGTTGGACGCCTGCTCACAGGCCAGATGGACACCACCAAGTTGGGCTACCGAGTCGTCGCCGTACTCGAAGAACACCCGTTCGTAGAGCTGTTCGGCCCGGGCCAGACCGACGGTGGCATCGACGGAGTGGTCGCCGCTGATGTCGAGATCGCCAACGAACTCATCGAGAAAGAGGCGCCGGAGGCTCTTGGCCGTCCGGGAGTAGCGGGCGAACAGCGCCCCCTTGACCACCTCGGGCAGGTTGACCAGGGCGAACACCGGACCGTCGAGGTTGGTGAAGTACCGGCGGAGGATCTCCGCCTCCTGGTCGGTCCACTCCTCGGCGGCGTAACGATCCATCAGACCTCGAAGCCTACGGGGGCGCCGGGGTCCGGGTGGGGGACCACAACCCGGAGCCACGGCGCTCCGTCAAGCGGTGAGCATCGACGACGCCGCCACCACCCCCCGGAAGAGCCTTTCGGCACCCTGCCGCGCCGAGCGGGCCGTCGCCTGGTCGGGGGCCAGGTCCCCGAGCTGGCGGAGAAGGTCGATGAGTTGCTTGATGTTGCGCACGAAATCTCCTCCGTTGACCTCACCGTCCCCCACGATGGTCGCCAGATCCTCGCCTTGGGCCCAGGAGAGGGCGAGCGACGTCGAGGTGCCTCATCCCGGCGGCCCGCTCGGCC
>JALZAH010000442.1 GCA_030948425.1 Actinomycetota bacterium | reverse complement strand
ACCGCCATCGTCAACACCATGCGGGGACTCAGGGGTGCCCACCAGAGATGCTCGGAGAACACCCGGTTGGCCCCGAGGACCAACAGGCACCAGACGATGCCGAAGTTGGACGGGTTGAAGACATGGCGGCCATCGAGGCGGATGAGGTACTTCGACACGAGTGAGAGCACCACGGCGAGCAGGAAGTACTGGATCCCGTTGAGGTTCCACAGGTCCCCGTGAGGGGTGCCAGCCGCACGGAGGATGAACGTCACGCTCACGCCCGTCTGGATGGCGCTGGCCGGCCACAGGATGACCTTCTCGCGCCACAGCGCGACCGACACCTCGATCACTGCGCACAGGAGGATCGACAGCAGGATCTGGGCGACCGACACTTTGAAGTTCAAGACCGTCTGCCCGAGCAGCGAGAGGGTGAGGACGATGGCCGAAAGCTTGAACCGGGGGTCCGTCAACTTGGGAAGGATCACCGGGATCCGCCTGCCCCCAAGGGTGAGGCTGGGTCCGACCGGTTGGGCCGGCGCGGTCCGCGTGGGTGTCCCGGGCTGCGGGGGACCCGTCGAGAGGGCGGTCACCTGGCCGGCCTCAGGGTGGCACCGGAGTAGGCGCTGTTGATCAACCGGCACCAGATCACCACCGACTTGTACTGGTTCGGGTCGACACCGGCCGGCAGGGCGAAGTTGAGCGATCCCACCGTCACCTCCAGTGGGGAGACCAGTGCCGATGGGGCGTCGGCGAACTGTCCGGATGTCTTGGGCTCCTCCAGGGCACTGAGCCTGACCTCCAGTTCGGAGTTGGCGGTGACGAAGAAGTCGTCGAGGCGGAGGGCGTAGGTGCCATCGGGGAGACGATAAAGGGTGACGGTGCCGGTTCCCGTCTGGTCGATGCGGTAGAAGGTGCCGGTGGAGACCACGACGGCGCCGGGTGCGGTCATGGCCGGCAACGGCGGCTCGTTCAATGGCACGTCGACCTGCTGGTCGACATGGAGCTCCCATGGGCCCTCGGCCGTGACCTCGAGGCCCACGCTCCCGGTCGCCGTCGCGTAGCCCGTCCCCGCCCCGGGGCAGTTGACGTCGACCACGGGTCGGGATCGACCTGGCGCAACGACCTTCAAATGGCCGGCCTGGCAGGTCCACTTGGCCCGCCACTGCACGGCGTCGCCGGCGATGTCGAAGGCGGGAGCCGTCATCGGACCCACACCGGTGAGGAGGGTGACGCTCTGCCACCAGGGTTGTGAGCGCAGCACCGTCTTCTGGGGCTCCACTGCGGTCTCCGTCGGCGCATCGGCCCGGCGGCTCACCGCCGCGGGCCGTGGCTCGGGCCTCGCCGACCCGAAGATCCGGCCCCGCAGCCCGAAGAGGTCGCTGCCCACCACGGCGCTGGCCAGCAGAGCCAGGATTCCGACGACGGCGAGAGCGTTCTTCGCCCGAGCTCCCCCCTCCCGGTTGGGGGCATCGTCCCCCGGGTCGACGTCCGGCGAGTCGACGGTCCCGGCCGAGTGATGTGGTTCGGACCCCGTTGACACGCCCATATCGTCGCGCTGGCCGTGCGTGCCTCGCAGTCAGGCGAGGGCGGGCCCCGAAGGTGTGACCCTGAGCACGGCCGCGCCTCGCATGACAGGGGTCACCGCCATCCCACTCCTATCTCGGCGTGCTCATCGGGTAGGCCGGGAGCGCGTGCACCGGGTGTGGGGCGGCCAGCGCGGTCCGCACCACGTTCTCGGCGATGGTGATGACGTGACCGTGGTCGTCGATCATGTCACGGGTCGGGTCGGGCATCGCCGTGCGCCAATCGGTCTGGGACTTTCCCGGCATGGCCCCGGCGAGGGAGAACGACGGCCCTTGGCAGCCGTGTCGACCGCTGGCGTGGCCGGCGTCGGGGTTCGGGTAGGCGGTCTTCCAGGCCATCTCCGAGCCTCCCGGCATGGCGCCGGCGATCGAGAACACGGGGCTGCAGTCTGCTGCGGTGGGTGTGGTGTGTCGCGGGTCCATGGGACTCCTGCTTTCGGTTGCCGAGACGGTTGCTTCGATGTCAGTGTGGGCTCATCGGTGGCGGCGCAACAGGGCCGAAGGTCCCGAGCCACCGCCGCGAAAGTCCCCGGATGTCGGCTTTCCGGCCGGCTGGCACGATGGAGGACATGACCACTCGCGTGTTCCTCCTCGATGACCACGAATTGGTCCGTCGAGGCGTGCGCGACCTGGTCTCGGCCGAGCACGACATCGTCGTCGTGGGCGAGGCGGCCACCGGCGAGGAAGCTCTCGTGCGGATCCCGGAATCCAGACCCGACGTTGCCGTCCTCGACGTCCGCCTGGGGGAGGGCCGGAGTGGGACCACCGGCGTCGAGGTCTGCCGAGAGGTTCGCTCCGCCCATCCCGAGATCGCCTGCGTGATGCTCACGAGCTATGCCGACGACGACGCATTGTTCGCGTCGATCATGGCGGGCGCAGCCGGATATGTCCTCAAGCAGATCCGGGGTTCGGACCTGGTCGACGCCATCCGGCGGGTTGCCGCCGGTGAGAGCCTGCTCGACCCGGCGGTCACCGCTCGCGTGCTCGAGCGACTCCGTTCACCGATGGCCGATCCCCTCGCCACCCTGACTCCGCAGGAGCGCCGGATTCTCGACCTGATCACCGAAGGCATGACCAATCGCCGGATCGGCGAGGAGATGTTCCTGGCCGAGAAGACGGTGAAGAACTACGTGAGTCATCTGCTGACCAAGCTCGGCATGGAACGGCGGACCGAGGCGGCCGCCTACGCGGCGACGCTCGCCGAGCGCCGGCGGACCGATCCGTGAACCCCCTGCGGGGGATCGACGATCCGGAGCGGCTCCGCGACCTCGTTGCTGCGGTGCTGGCCATCGGCTCAGACCTGTCGCTTCCCTCGATCCTGCACCACATCGTCGAGTCGGCGATGACCCTGATCGACGCGCGCTACGGCGCCCTCGGTGTGCTCGATGCCACCGGCAAAGGGTTGTCGGAGTTCGTCTACGTCGGCATGAGCCCCGAGGACGTTGCCGGGATCGGACGCCTGCCGGAGGGTCACGGCATCCTCGGACTGCTCATCCTGGAGCCAGAGCCGCTGCGCCTCGCCGTGCTGGGGGCCCATCCCGACAGCTACGGGTTCCCCGAGCACCACCCACCGATGAAATCGTTCCTCGGCGTACCCATCCGGGTACGCGGCCAGGTGTTCGGCAACCTGTACCTGACCGACAAGCAAGGCGCTATCGAGTTCTCCGAAGAAGACGAGATCCTGGCGGTTGCGCTGGCGGGGGCGGCGGGGATCGCCATCGAGAACTCCCGACTTTCGGCCCGAGTGCGGGAGCTCTCGCTGGTCGAGGACCGGGAGCGCATCGCTGCCGACCTCCACGACACCGTCATCCAGCGACTGTTCGCCACCGGCCTCGGCCTCCAGGCCACGGTCCGGACCATGGACGACGCCGCCATCGCCGGTCGCCTCCGAGAAGCTGTCGACGACCTCGACGAGACGATCCGTCAGATCCGTTCCACGATCTTCGCCCTACAGAGGCCGAAGGTGGCGGGCCGCAGTCTGAGAGGCGAGATCGTCGCCCTGGCCGCCGAGGCTGCCGCCAGTCTCGGCTTCGAGCCTCAGGTGCGTCTCGCCGACCTGATCGACGATCGCGTCGGTGACGCCACGGGTGTCCAGATGTTGGCCGTCCTGCGTGAGGCCCTGTCGAACGTGGTGCGCCATGCCGGGGCGTCGAGAGCGGCGGTGGTCGTGGAGCTGA
>JALZAH010000441.1 GCA_030948425.1 Actinomycetota bacterium | reverse complement strand
GCATAGGGGTCGACTCGTGCCGACACGTCCGCGGCCGCAGCGAGCTCCTGCTTGGCGTCCTTCCGCTGATACTCGGTGTGCACCAGCTGACGGAGGACTTCGTCTGGTGGGGACTTCAGGGTCACGTCGCCCATGAGATCGGTCGTATCGCCGTCTGGGCGTACCTGTTGATCGCCTTCGCCGTCATCCCGGTCTTCGTGCCCATGGCCGTGCTCGTGCTGGAGCCGACGAGTCGCCGGCGGTGGAGGATGGCCCCCTTCTTGTGCATCGGCGTGCTCGTGTCGATGGTCCTGCTCGCCGCCATGGCTCATGGCCCGGTACACGCCGCCATCCGCCCGTGGCACCTGTCCTATCACGTTCAGTTGCACCATGGAGGAGTGGTCGTCGGGCTCTACGTCGTCGCCATCTGCGGCGCGCTCCTCTTTTCTGGCTACCGGCACATCGTCATCTTCGGCATGACCAACGTCGTCGTCGTCATCGCATTGGCGACGTTGTTGGTCGGCGGGTTCATTTCGCTATGGTGCGTGTACGCCGCCGTATCGGCGGGCGCGATCGCACTGCACCTCCGCTATGCGGAGGCACGGCGGCCTCCGCTTGCGGGTACATGACGCCCCGCTGGATGACCGCACCGCCGGATGCAGCGTCTCGATGTTGCCGCGAATTTCGTCCTGGCGGGGGGGCCGACGATGCCGATTGACGACGGAGGGGGGGCAGGCGGGGTGTCCTCCGACAACCACCGACGACGAGATCCGCAGTGGGTCTCTCGCGCCCTGCGGGAGTTCCTCGCCGTACCGCTGATCGTGGTGGCGGCCTTTCTTCTGTTGGCCACGCTGTCGATCGTCCTCGACCAGTCCCACGCCGCCTGGCTCAGTGCCCCTCGACGTGTGCTGGGCCACGTCGTCGGGAAGGGCGCCGCTTCGGCGGCATTGAGCGCCATCGCCACCGGCCTGGTGACCGTCACCTCAATCACCTTCTCGGTACTGCTGCTGGCGCTCCAGCAGACCGCTGCGAGCCTTTCTCCGGTGGTGTTCGACCAGTTCGTCCGGCGGCGCTCCAACCAGGTCTACCTCGGCTTCTTCATCGGCCTCGCCGTGTACTCCTACGTCGTGCTGGCGGCCGTGCAGCAGTCGACGCCCCCCGTCCTCGGGGCTGCGCTGGCCGTGCTGCTCACGGCCGTCGCCCTGCTCATTCTGCTGACGCTGGTGTACAGCACCCTCAACCAGATGCGCCCGGTCAACGTCATCTTTGCCATCCGCACCGCCGCCCTCATCGCCCGGTCGCACGAGCTCGACATCCTCCGTCACACCCGCCGAACCCCGCTCCGGACGGGGGCTCCGGCCGCAACCGCCCTCAGCCGGAGCACCGGCTACGTCACGGGCATTGACGTCGAGGCCATGCAAGCTGCGTGTGCGCAGGCCCCCGAAGCGGAGGTCGAACTGGTCGTCACCCTCGGCATGTACGTCGTTGTCGGCGACCCGCTGGCCCTCGTGCGGGGCACCGTCGAGGAGGCAGGCTGCGTCACCGACGCCTTTCGCGACGACGTCATCGAGCTGAACCGCCAGCGCGACCCCGATGTTGACGCCACCGCGTCCGTCGAGGAGCTGGCCAACATCGCCTGGACGTCGGGGTCGACGGCCAAGCACAGTCCCGAGATCGCCGCTGAAGCCCTGAACGCCTTGCGGGATCTGCTCTGCCGGTGGTCCCCGGCTGCCGATGAAGGGGTGTCCGGCAATGACGTCCTACCGGTCGTCTACCGCGACGACGACTGTGAGCGGGTCGTGGACTCGATGCTCGGGATGGTGGCGGTCGCCCACGAATCGCAGCAACAGCAGACCATGGCGCGGGTCCTGGCGGCCTTCACGCTGGCCCTGCCGCGACTGCGGGAGGCGGATCGCTGGCGGGTGGCGGCCGGCCTGCACGAGGCGGCCCCCATGCTGGCGCAGGGAGCATGGACGCCGAAGCTCCGGGGCGCCGGAGCGCGGGTCTCGGAGGTGCTGGCCCAGGTCGGCTGCAACGACGCAGCTGATGCGCTCGCGACCGCGTTCCAACAGGAACATGACGCCCGAAGGCTGCTGAGATGACGCTGGACGTTGTCGCGGTTGTCGCCGGCCTCGTCGTGGTCGGCCTTGCCGTCGTCGACGAGCTACACACCACGATCGGCCCTGCGGCAGGACCTGGGCCCCTCTCCCGCCTCGTGGTCTCGACGGCGCGCCGGCTGACCGCCCGCACCGGCAGCTATCACCGACACCGCAGTGGGCTGCTCGGCGGCCCTGGCGTCGTCATCCTGGTGGCCACGATCGCAACGTGGTTCATGCTCTTGTGGTTGGGCTGGGGGCTGGTCTTCCTGGGCGGCCACCGGGCGGTCGTCTCGTCGTCCACCGGCGCCCCCGCGAGCGTCGCCGACCGGTTCTACTTCGCCGGCTACACCCTGACCACGTTGGGCAACGGAGCGCTCCAACCGACAGGACTATGGGAGTGGGCCACGGTCGGGGCTGCGCTGTCGGGCCTGGCCCTCGTCACCCTGGCCATCACCTTCGTGGCCCCGGTGGTCGCGGCTGTGGTCGGCAAGCGGCAGTTCGCCAGTCAGGTCCACGCCTTGGGCTCCACCGCGGAGGAGATCGCCCTTTCGCTCCATGGCGCCGGGGGCTTCGCAGCTGCGTTGCATGTGATCCCGCCGCTTTCTGCCGAGCTGGCGGTGATCGTCCAGCAGCATCACGCCTACCCGCTGCTGCATGAGTTTCGCTCGGCTCAGCGATCGGCTGCGGTCGCTCCCGCCGTTGCGCTCCTCTGTGATGCGGTACTGGTGCTGAGCCGGGCACTACCGCCACAACAGCGGGTTCCGCTGGCCCTGGAACGCAGCGTGCTCTCCTCGGTGGCCGGCTACCTCGACGCCACCCCGGGCCGGTCGGCGCCGGTCCCGCCGCCGCCGGTCCCGGACCTTGCGGACCTACGGGCCGCCGGCCTCGTCCACCTCAGCGACGCTGAGCTTGCCGAGTGCTTCGCGGCCGTGTCGGAGCTTCGGTATGGGTGCGCGCAAGGGGTCGTCGCCGACGGGTACGACTGGTGCGGAGGTCGATCGCCTGCCCCTGGCTCCCCCAGCTGAGAAGCGCGGCCGGCGCATGCCGTGCGCCGAGCCCTACGACCCAGCGGAGATGCCGGCCCGCTCCAGCACCGCCGCCGACACGCCCGCTTGAAGCCATCCCTCGTACGTGACGCGGTGACGAAGCGAGTAGCCACGGGCAGCGTCGACGAAGCGGCCTTCGAGCCGACGGACCTCCGCCACACTGCCCGGCGTCCGTTCTGCCAGCTGCCGGGCCAGGTCATGGTCGTCGGTCGGGTTCAGCTCGGGTGACGCCGCCAGCCGCTCGGCTGCCGCATCGCCGTGCCAGAACGGCGGCCCCCCCGAGTGCGTCGCCTGCACCGCCTCGATGTACCGCAGTACGGCCTGATCGTCGTCGATGTCATCCTGCTCTCCTGCACCATCCACACGCCACTCCTACCCGCGGCAACGTCGCTGCCACACCCTGTCTGTGCCGGCGGCGAGCTCCTGTCCACGGCGGCGTCCCCCCGGCCGTTTGCCCCGGGCTTGCGCGCGCAAAGGCCGCCGGCGCACTCGCGTACGACCGGCGGCCTCCGCGCTTCTAGGACAGCAGCTGGATGCTCCTCGAGCTGCTCAACGGACTCCTCAGCGACCGAGGCCGAGCGCTCGAGCCAGGCCGGGGCTCGACTCGAGCATCATGCCGGCTCCCACGGCCAGGAGGCCGACGAGGGAGAGGGTCATCACCGTGATCCCGATGATGGCGAGGATGCCCAGGACAACGGCTCCCAGCCCGATGAGCACCTCGCCGCCCATGTCGGCCGCGAACGCCGCCGACGCGAACCCTGACTGCGAGCCGCCAATGGCCGCCTGCACCTGCTGTGTCACCGCCGCTCCCAGCATGAGGGCGACGCCGAAGCCGATGACCGCGGCAGGCAGCAGGACCGTCGGCTGCACGCTGAGGAGAGCCAGCACGCCGAGGGCAACGCCGCCCACACCGGCCATCATCTCGACGCCCAGCCCGCCGACCAGCTCGCGGCCGTCAGCGTTCGCGCTCGCCCGGAGGGCAGTGGCGCGAGCGGCGACGGCCGCCCCCCGCACCAGCAGGCCGCCCCCGATGGCAATGGCGGCCACCGCGGCCAGGCGCACCGGGGCAACGGCGAGCAGCCCCAGGATGGTGAGCACCACCGCCCCTGCACCGGCGACCGCCTCCGTCGCGGAACCACCGGCGACCACCTTCACCGTCGTACTCGTCTGCGACCGGTCGTCCCTCCGCGCTTCCTCGTCGAACCTTCTTGTCGATGTCGTTGCTGCGATGTTGGCCACAGATCAACCTCCTTTCGTCGTAGTCCGCGCGAAATGCGCTCACTCCGGCACTCCCCGGCGCTCCGACGTGGGAAACCGCACAGGGGCTCGCTGTGACCGTCGTGTTACCACCGGTCGTCGACGGAGCGGTGTGAGCGTGGCGGTCTTGGGTAAGCGTGGTCCATGACCACCTACAAGATCAACGACGAGGGCATCGCCCACGCCCGCAAGCTCATCGACGACGGTGCGGTGGACATGTCGACGGAATGGTCCGACGCGGCGCCGTCCACCGACGAGGAGAACCGGCAGATCGACAAGGAGGGCTACGACGGTTACGGCGTCTGGCACCTCGCCATCGATACCGGGGCGTCGGAAGACACCAAGAGTCGGTATGGCTTTCCGTACGGCGACTTCTCGAAGGTCAACCGAGCCGCGCTCATCCATGCCAAGCAGCGCGCCGCACAGAACGACCATCACGACGTCGAGGTGGCGGCCGGGAAGCTTCTCGACCAAGTTGACGAACGGCGTAACTGAGCGCTCAGCAGTGGCGCCAACGCACGCCCGGGCCCCGCGCCGGTTCCGGGTGCAGCACGATGACGCAGCACGACGACAGAGTGCAGGCGGACCGGTGATCCACGAGGATCGGCCGGTTCCCCGTGGATGTGGAGGCCACCCAGTATGACCAGGCGGGCGTTCGAGGTGCGGGTAGGGCCGCCGGTGGTCACCATCCACGCCGACGACCAGTTCATGGTGTGCCAACCCGACGGAAGCATGGGACCCGATCGCAACGACGGGTACTTCGTCTCCGATACGCGACTCGTGTCCCGCTACTGCCTCACCCTCTCGCGCACGAGCCCCGTCCTCGTCAACAGCTCTTCGACGGCCCCGTTCTCGGCGCGCTTCGAGTTCCTGAACGACGCCATGACGACCGCCGGCGGCAGCGTCGATCAGGGGACGATCCACCTGCGGGTGGACCGCGCCATCGGTGAGGGGGTCCACGAGGACTATGGCCTGACCAACTACGGGGAGCAGGCGGTCGAGCTCGACCTCGAGATCCGCATCGAAGGCGACTTCGCCGACCTGTTCGACGTGAAGGGCGGTCATCTCGTGCGCCGCGGAGCACTGAGGGCCGCATGGGAGGAGGAGTCGCGTGCGCTCGTGACCTCCTACGTCAACCGCGACTTCCACCGGGGGCTCCGTCTGCAGGTGGAGAACGAGGACTCGGCACCGCTGTTCGCCAATGGCACCCTGTCCTTCAAGGTCTCGCTCGCACCACGGGGCCACTGGCACACCTGCCTGCTGTGGATGCCGGTTCTGGGCGACGCCTCGCCGACCCGGCCGGCGCACCGCCGCTGCCACGCGCTGCTCGGTGACGACGCCCGCAGTGACGGGGAGCACCGGCGCTGGGCCGAGGACGTGACCGGCATCGAGACGGCCGACCCCGGCGTCAACGCCGTGGTCGAGCGGGCCGTCGACGACCTTTCGGCGCTGCGGATCTCCCGCCACGACGGCGACGCGTCCGCTGGAGACGGAGACGGTGACGAGGCGTGGGTGCCGGCGGCGGGAATTCCGTGGTTCGTCACCCTGTTCGGGCGCGACTCACTTGTCGTGGCGTTGCAGACCGTGATGCTGTCGCCCCGGCTGGCGCTCGGCGCCCTGCGTGCCCTGGCCCCGCTCCAGGGCGACAGCTACGACGACGCCCACGACACCCAACCGGGCAAGATCGAACACGAGGTCCGCCACGGCGAGCTGGCCCACTTCCACCTGGTGCCCCAGACCCCCTACTACGGCGCCCACGACGCCACCGCCCTCTATGTGTGGGCTGCGGCGGAGGTCTGGCGATGGACGGGCGACCGGTCCGCTCTCGACGCCCTCCGGCCCAACGTCGAGCGGGCGCTGTCGTGGATCGACACCGACGGCGACATCGACGGCGACGGGCTCCAGGAGTACCGGACGAGGGCCGGGGACTGGGGCTTCTACAACCAGAGCTGGAAGGACTCCGGGGTCGCCATCGTCGGAGCGGACGGCTGCGCGGCCTCGCTACCCATCGCCACCTGCGAGCTGCAGGGCTACGTGGTCGCCGCCAAACGGGGTTGGGCCGACGTCGCGGAGCAGGCCTTCGGCGACGGTGACGCCGCCCGGCGGCTCCGGGAACAGGCCGATCGGCTGGCCGAGGCCATCGAGGAGCGGTTCTGGTGGGCCGACGAGGGCACCTACTACCTCGGTCTCGACGGCGACAAGCGCCCCATCGCCTCGGTGGCCTCCAACGCCGGCCACCTGTTGTGGACCGGAGCGGTCCCCGAGGACCGGGCAGCCGCCGTCGTGCGACGGTTGACGGCCGAGGACATGTGGAGCGGCTGGGGGATACGGACCCTTTCGGCCCACCACCGGTCCTACAACCCGTTCTCGTACCAGCGGGGATCGGTATGGCCCCACGACAACGCCGTTCTCGCAGCCGGGTTCATGCACTACGGCCATACCGAGGAGGCGGCGCAGGTGGCGCGCGCCCTGTTCGACGCCGCCGAGCGGTTTCAGCATTCCCGGCTGCCTGAGGTCTTCGCCGGCATCGACCGTGACCCGGGATCGTCCCCGGCCCAGTACCTCGGGGCCAATGTGCCCCAGGCCTGGGCATCGGGAGCGATCATCCACCTCGTGACCTCGGTGTCGGGGCTGCGACCCGACGCCGACCGCCGGCGGCTCGCGGTCTCGCCTGCGCTGCCGGACTGGCTGGGAGACGTCCGCCTACGTGGGTTACGGGTGGGCGAGGCTTCGGTCGATCTGCGGCTTTCCGGAAACGCGGTGGAGATAGAGGCGCGCCGCGGCGAGCTCCGTGTGGAGCCGAAATGACCGGCGGCGCCTCTTCCGCCGCACACCGGCGGGGTCTCCGGACCGACGACCGCTCTGGCCCTCGCAAAGACGATCTGCCGGCCAACTGACATGGGTCCGCAACCTGACCGCAGCACCCCCGGGCAGACTCGGTCGCATGGAGTGGATCACATGATGGGGGGCTATCGGAGAACGCCCACCCCCGGATCACGATGCGGGGTGACGTCGGCGTGATCAACAATGAGGGCGTCGTGGACGACACTGGGACCCGTACGCTCGGCGCCGCCGCGCTCGGCACAGTCATCTGTGGCTCCCGCAGGAGCGGATGCAACCGGGAAATCTCGCCGGCTTCACCGACGACGGCGCGGCCGCGTTCGCCGCGGTGCAGTCCCGTTTGCCCCTCGCCGCGGGCCGTCGTGTCACCTACCCACGCCGACTCGCGGGCAGGCCGGGCGGCGGCTGCTCGGGGCGGGCCCTCGGCCGGCGTGAGTCATCATGTCCGGTGTTGGGGCGCCGCACATTCTTCTGGTCGGGGACGATCGACGCATGCGGACGTCGCTTCGCCTGGTGCTGGAGGAAGAGGGAAATTCGGTCGACGAGGCGGAGAGCGCCGAGACGGCGCTCGAGATGCTGGCCCACCGGCCGGCCGACCTGGCCATCATCGACCCCATGCACCCGGGGATGGACGGCTTCGAATTGTGCCGGCGGCTGCGCGCTTCCAACGATATCGCCGTCTTGATCCTCACCGCCCGCTCCGATAGTCACGACGTCGTAGCCGGCCCTCGAGGCCGGAGCGGACGACTACGTCGTGAAGCCGGCCGTGCCCAAGGAGCTCTCGGCCCGGGTACGGGCGCTGCTGCGGCGCTCCACGAGGTCGGGTACCCAGCAGCGGATGCG
>JALZAH010000428.1 GCA_030948425.1 Actinomycetota bacterium | reverse complement strand
GGCCAATCCCCCGCACCAGGCCAAGCCCCCGCACCAGGCCAGACACCTGTCTTCCTTGGGGGGTCAGCGGGCCAGCCAACGCCCAGTCCGGCCGTCACACCGGGACGCAACGGTGGCCCCGGCGCAGCCCCAGATTATGCGATGGTCCGCTCCACAAGCACCGCAGATGTTCCGGGCGGCGTGCCGTTCGTAGCAGCCGGGATCGGGCTCCTCGTGATCGGCGGGATAGTCGTGCACGGCCAACGCAGACGGATCAGACCGTGCCTGGCCGTCTCGAAGCACGCCCGACCGTAACCAAGTCCCAATGCACCTGCAGCGGCTCCCGTCACGACCGTCAGGTCGACGCACATCCGAACTGGGCCCACACGACCGATCTGTATCGGTCCTCAGCCTCACTGAGCAGCGTGGCGTTGCGATGTCGGCAGTGCGGCTCCGGGCGTCGCGGCGACAGCGAGGCCCTCACAGATTCGGCTGCTGTCCGATGCTGTCCCACATCCTTGGTAGTGAGACACCCCGAACGGACACCACCGCCCACGCTCCCACCCCCATACCACTTCTAGGTGCCACAATAGGCACCGTGCGATGCAAGCCTGTGGGAGCCTGACAGCAGTGGACTACGCGTACGCAAGTTAGGCCAGCATGAGACGCGTCCAGTACCCCTAAGTCTCAGGCCGGTCCCAGGTCGCGTCCACCTGCCGAGACCATGGCGCAGGTACAAATCGCCGATTCGGGCGCCACGCTGGGCTCGGCGATGGCCGTGGTTATGGATGCCTGCTACTCGGCGATCAGGGGCACGACGGCGTCAATCTCGGTCCCACGGCCGCAGTCTCGGGCGCGGTGCGTTAGGGGACCAGCAGATCTTCATGTCGCGGGCTGGCTGGGCTGGTGGCGCAGGGCGACTGCGCCCGATTGGAAGTCGTGGCGCTCAACGAGCTCCAGCTCGAGGCGCTCACTCAGGCCGCTGAGCAACGTCGGTCCGTGGCCCGCCACGGTGGGCTGCACCACGAACTCGTACTCGTCGATCAATCCCAGATCCGCCAGGGCCAGTGGGAGGGTCACGCCGCCGACGTACAGGCCCTCGCCTGGCTGCGCTTTGAGCTGCCGCACGACCGTTCCAAGGTCACCCTGCACGAGCTCTGCGTTCCAGTCGACCCGGTCCAGCGTGCTTGACACGACGTACTTCTTCGCCCGGTCGATCGTCTCGGCAAAGGGGATCATCCAATCCGGCATCCAGGCAGGCCACGATCCCGTCGCCGGCTGACGCCACGCCGCCTCCATCATCTCGTAGGACACCCGTCCGAACAGCAGGGCATCGGCTCGTTTCAGGTTGGCGGCGTGATGGCGATGCAACTCCTCGCTGGGAGCGATCACCTCGTGGTCGCAGCAGCCGTCGAGGGTGACATTGATCGAATATCGCAGTGGTCTCATGCTGTGCTCTCCTACTGGGCGGGGGCGCCTGACGGACCATGCTCCCAGAGGGACGCTGCGGCCGTTTCTCATCGGTCCTCCGGTCGGATCCCTTGGGAAGGGTGCCCGGCCCGCACACCCAATAGCACCGAAGAACCAGCTCTCTACCCCGGAAATGTCGATCCGAGGCGCTCCGAACGTGCACGGCGAGCACCGCTCAAGATGACCACGGGCGATCGGAACGACGGATCAGGAGCCCCTCCCAGGATCCACTCCACTGCTTGGCCACCGCTCGATCTCCTCGCAATCCGATCGGCCCGGTGGCAGGGAAGGTCCCCCCTACTCGGGCCGGATAACCCGAAACTGGCCGGCACCGGCCTGGTCGAGGTGATGGCGAAGCCGGGTGATCTCGTCGTGCTGGGCTGCGAGGCGCGACAGAGCGGTTGCCCGGAAGGATTCCAGCTCGGCGATCGTGGTGGTCGCTCGGGAGAGGCGGTGGTGGAGGGCGGCCACCTCGGTCCTCAGTCGCTCGATCTGGGCCAGGCGGGCGTCGGGCTCCCTCCCGGTGTCCCGGAGGCGCCCGAGACCCTGGTCGAACTCTGCCTTGAGGTGAGGGTAGGTGCGGTAGAGGGTCGCCCGTGGGACGCCGGCGAGGGCACAGAGGCTCTTCACGTCGCGCTTGAGCCCGTCGGGAGGGCTGCCCGAGAGAAGCTGACTCATGGCGGTCCTGATCCTTGCCTCGACGTGCGGGCGGGTGTCAGCGGCCATCGCTGTCGCTGTCCGGGGTGGTGGCCTGGTCGATCTCCGCAACGACGGCGGTGGCCCGATCGAACACGGCTTGAGCACGGGCCCGTTCGGGTTTGGACAGCCGGGGGTTGTCGAGAAACGTGACCTCGGTGGCGTTGGCGTGGTCGGCCCAGGCTTGGCGGTGCTCGGGGTGGTGCGTGGCCTGGGGACAGCGGGCCGAGTCGCACATCCCAATCATCGGCTCGGCCGCGTCGGGGGTGCCGGCCAGCTTGAGGCACAGGGCCTTCCTCGGCTCTGAGAACCAGCAGTAGTTGGCGACGCCGACGTGGAGGGTCTCGGCCTTGGCTCGCAGGAGCCGCTCGACTCGCCGGTCGTCGATGACGGTGACCGGCCCGGTGTCGTGGTCGACCAGAGCCCGGTCGACGGCCTCGAAGCAGGCCAGCAGCTCTCGTGCCCCTTTCCCTGACGGCAGGACACCTCGGCGGTAGTCGTGGTAGGCGGCGACGGTCAGGCGCTCGTGTTCGGCCTGCTCGGCGGCGGACACCTCGGCGAGGAACGCGGCCTGATGACCACCGGGGCGGGCCGCGTAGCCCTCGGTGGTGGCGACGCTGACGTGCTTGAGGTGGACCTTGGCGGCGATCAGCCCGTGTGGGCGCTGGGCGATGCTGAGCGCCAGGGTCCGGCGCAGCGCTCGGGGGTTGACCGGCCCGTCTGGGATCGCCATCAGCCCGAGACGCTGACCGGCAGGCCCGTTGATCCAGCTCCGCAAGCGAACGTAGCGGGCGTGGGCGACGTTGGACTCCTTGGCGAAGAGCAGCTCGCCGGGCGCTGCGCCGGTGAGGGCCTCGGCGATCCTGAGAGCCTGGTAGACGTCCTCGAGGACCACCCAGGAGTCCTCGACGCCGCCGAACGCCTCGCCTTTGATGCGCCGGGAGACAACACGGTAGCGGGCGGCGCCGCCGGGCCGCGCTTCTCGTCGAGCCGCCCCGGCGGTCAGTTCGTGCAGCTCTGATGAGCGCATGCCCGACAGAACAGAGGTGACGTAGAGGGCGGCGGAGGTGACCGTGGAGATCATGGATGCCAGGTGGTCGCGGTCGGCTGGCAGGGACCATGGCACCAGCTCTTCGGTGTCGAGACGACCGACGAGCGCAGCGTTCCTGCACCATCGCTGTTCGGTGTCGCACTCGGCTACCCAACGTTCCAAGGCGGGTCGGAGGCGTTCGAGGTCGCGACGTTCGCCCATGGCCCCGACCGCTGCGACGACGACGGAATGCCAGGCCACGCCGAGCAGAGGGTCGTCGGGTTCCCATGCGGCCGCCAGGCGCTTCGTCACGGTCCCGGCCGCCAGGCACGGTGCGGGTACCCCTGCTGCCCGGTGGGTCTCGATGGCCTCGGCGAGCAGCGGCAGCTCCTCCACGGCGAGGTATCGCCGCGATGCGACTTCGCGCTGGTCGGCCGTGCGGGCCCGCCCCGCTTCGGGGGCAAGGTGGGCGCCGATGGTGTCGACCAGGTAGAGGGTGTCTGCGAGCAGCGGGCGGAGCAGGGCGTCGGGGACCGGCAGGACCAGGTTGGCTTGGGTGCGGACGTAGCCAGCCACGTCGTCGGCGCCTCGTGCTCCCCACGGCCGGAATCCCGGGATGTAGGTGTCGCTGAGGATGTCGGCGTACAACGTGAGGACCTGGGCGCTGCGCACAAACGCTGCGACGACCACCGGTCGCATCCGCCGGCGCGTCCCGGTCGTGGTCCAGCTGACCTCTTCGAGATAGGTGTCGCAGTGCTCTGGCCGACCTCGGCCAGGTTGACGAGCCCGGCGTGGTGGAGGTGGTCGAACCAGCGGGCCAGGTGGTTCAGCTCTCCCCACAGGCTGGTCGGGTTGAACGGTGCGCGGAAAGCGCCGGGCAGGGTGGCAACGGCGGGGTGATGGGGGGCGATACGAGCCAGCAGGTACTCGCGGGCCACGCTCCGCCACCGGTGGTTGACGATCCGGGTGAAGTCGAGGATCTTGCGGTGCGCGCCCATCGTCACCGGGGCGCCGACGAGGCCGGACAGGTCCCAGACCTCCTGGTCGAAGACCGGACTCGGGGCGCCGGGGCGCACCTCCAGGCCGGCCGCAACGAGCACGTCGACGCCGGCGAAGGGGTGACCTGTGCTTCTCGGCGCGGAAGGAAGGGGTGCGACGCTCATCTCGGGATCTCCTCGACGGGCAACGGGAGGACGTGGCGCGGCCGCTGGCCGGCCTCGTCGATCTCTGCGGTCGGGAACCTGGGCAGGATGTCCTCGTCGAGGCGGGCGGCGTAAGGTCCGAAGATGGCTATGAACTGGTCGAGGGTCATCTGGGCGGCCTGGCGGGAGAAGTACTCCTTGAGGCCAAGCAGGTTCGGAAGGTGCCGGGGCGTGAAGGTCGCCAGCGGGCAGAGCAGGCAGACCCAAGGCCGGGCCGGGCACAACTTTCCCGCCGGTGCGTAGGGACTGTTCAGCGGCGACGCGCACCCCGCGACGTACACGTCCTGTGCCCCGCCGAGTACCGCCGCGATCCCCTCGGCGTCAAGCCTTGCCTCTTGGACCAATCGGGGGAAGGAGGCCGCGAACTTGGCGGCGTCCTCGCTGGTTGTCACCGTCGGCGGCTCAGCCTTGCGTCGAATGTCGCCCTGCGCGTCTTCGATGATCCCCTCGATGGCATCAAGTTGGGCTGGGGTGTGGGAGCTGAGGTAGTGGTCCCCTTCCACCTGGGCGCTGTGGTTCGGGTCGATCGTGGTCCGCCCGGTCCACGCCTTGCGGTCCCTTCGGTGCTGGTAGGTGGCCCGCAGCCGGCCCCCGTGGAGCGCCAAGACCTCGCCGTCATCGCCGACAAGGCCGGCGGCGCGAACCCAGGCACACCGACGCCATTGC
>JALZAH010000416.1 GCA_030948425.1 Actinomycetota bacterium | reverse complement strand
CCTAGCGGGAGTTTCCTGGCTACGAGCTGAGGGTGCCACATATATCCTGTTCAGCAAGGGTTTTTGGGTTCCGGTCGCGTAGTACCTAACTGGCGTGTGGGCGGGCGTCGGGGGTGACGGCGATGGTGAGGTTGTCGATGGCGTTGAAGGGTTGCGCGTGGTTGTAGTTGTCCGCGGTTTGCCAGGCGCTGGCCGCTTCGGCGGTGACGACGTGGTCGATGTCGTCGACGAGGAAGTTCCTCCATCGCTGGTAGTCGACGGCGTCGATGCCGTGCTTGCGGGCGGTGACGATAGTCCCATGCGTTCGGGCCCCTTCCCAGTGCGGTTGCCGCCTCTCATTCGACCCCAGCCTTGCCTCAAGACGACCCACCAACGACTCCAGCTTGGAGACCTCTCCGCCAGATTGTTCGCGTCATGCGCCGTACCCAGACCGATCTCTCGGCTCCGCCCCCAACGTGGTTACCTCATCAGCTCAGCCCAGTGGTGGACAGTCCTCCTTGCAGGCAAGAGATCGTGAGTCTGGTCAAGCCGCGTTTGGGTGCCGGAGGTGAGCGACCTGGGCGATATCGATGTGGAGGGCTTCGGCAATGTCGCAGATGCGGGCCAAGCTGGCGGAGCGGTAGCCGCTGGCCTCGTAGCGCTGGATCTGCTGTTCGGCGACGCCGAGGGCTTCGGCAAGTTGCCCCTGGGTCATTCCGCGGGCGATCCGGGCTCTGATGAGGACGGAGGCAAGGTCGCCCAGGGTCGCTGCTTCCAGGGTGGACACCCGACCCGAGCGGAGCTGCTGATACTCGGCGATCTCGGCGCGCAGGTCGTCCGCTTGGGCGGCAAAGGCGTCTGTCTCCAGCCGCTGGAGCTTCGTCCGCTTGCCACGGGGACTGTCGGCGGCGAGGTTGGCGAGAGCCTGCTCGAACTGGCGGAGATGGGCCACGGTGGCCTTGTACTGCACTTCGTTGCTGATCATGCTGGGGCTCCGAGCGTGACGACGACGACACCCGCCGTGTCCCAGCAGGCGTCGAAATCAGCGGGGAACTCCTTGGCTGTGACGAAGCTGCCGTTGAGCCACGCGCGGCGACAACCGGCCTCGATCAAGGCTGCCAAGCCGTTGGCCAAGCCGGCGAGGAGACTGCGGCGATGCTCGTTCCGGCCGAATCGGTCCACGATCTCGTCCCATCTGCCGAGGTGCTCGCCGAGGGGAAGTCGACCCGAACCTGAGTCGAACGGCGGGATCACTACACTACTATATAGTTGTGGAGAGGCGACATCCGCCGCCCGTCCGGTTTGGCCCTGGCTGTTGTCTGGAGGTCGGCGGATCCAGGACGCTGCCGGCTCGCGCGCTCCACCGGGCAAACCTTGCGGTGACACGACACGGATGTGGATGCATTCGCCACCTCGGTCCTGTACACTACTTGCGTGATTACGCATCCAGTCGTGGATCCGACCGAGCAGGACCCCGGCGAGGAACAGTTCGAGCTTGCCGGCGAAACCTTCAAGCTGCTCGGCGATGTCACCCGGTTGAAGATCCTGTGGGCTCTGCTGCACGGTGAGCACTCCGTCACTGCCTTGGCCGCCCACGTCGGAGCCAACGTCCCGGCGGTGTCCCAGCAGTTGGCCAAGCTGCGGATGGTTCGCCTGGTCCGGGTCCGCCGAGACGGTAACCACCTCTTCTACATGGCTGAGAACGCTCACGTCCGCCACCTGGTCGAACAAGCCCTGTTCCACACCGACCATGTCGTGGGCGGTCACATCGACCACCAACGTGAGATCCCGGGTGCACCCCGGTCCTCCAAGAAGCGACGCCGGGTATGACCGAGGACCGTCACGGCCATCACCACGATCACGCAACGCACCTGGGCTCAAGGCACGAGGAGGCCCACGAGCATCATCATGATGACGACCATGAGCATCGTGGCGGCCCGGTTCGGTTCCTCGTCGGACTGGTGCGTCCGCACAGCCACGACCACGCGGACTCGCTCGACAATGCCCTCATGGTGAGCAAGGCCGGTACCCGTGCTCTGGGCATCAGCCTGTCTGGCCTGCTGGTCACTGCGGTGATCCAACTGATCGTCTTCGCTGTGAGCGGCTCGGTCGGTCTGCTATCCGACACCATGCACAACTTCGCTGACGCATTCACAGCCTTACCGATCGGTATTGCGTTCGCCGTGGCCCGAAGGGCACCGACGAGGCGCTACACCTACGGCTTCGGACGAGGCGAAGACCTCGCCGGTCTCGTTGTGGTCCTCGTCATTGCCGCCTCCGCGGCCGTCACAGCCTGGGAGGCCATCGACCGCCTCATCCACCCGCATCATGTCACCAACCTCGGCTGGGTCGCCGCAGCCGGGTTCGTCGGGTTCGTCGGCAACGAGCTCGCCGCCCGCTACCGCATGCGGGTCGGAAACCAGATCGGCTCGGCCGCTCTCGTCGCGGACGGTCACCACGCCCGAGCGGACGGCTTCACCAGTCTCGCCGTCGTCGTCGGAGCGGGTGGCGTGGCGGAGGGCTGGCGTCTGGCCGACCCGATCGTCGGGCTGGTCATCACTGTCGCCATCCTCGCTGTGCTGCGAGGAGCGGCCCGGGATGTGTACCGCCGGCTCATGGACGCCGTCGACCCAGCCCTGATCGACCAAGTAGAGCACGAGACGGCCAAGGTGAGCGGTGTCGCCCAGGTCGACACCGTGCGGGTTCGCTGGGTCGGCCACGAGCTGCGGGCCGAGCTGAACGTCACCGTCGACCGGGACCTACGGGTCTACGAGGCCCATGATGTCGCCGAGGAAGTCCGCCACGCTCTGCTCCACCACGTGCCCCGGCTCACCGACGCCACCATCCACACCGACCCGCTGGCCGCAGGCGAGGATCCGCACGAAATGACCGCCCACCATTACAACCAAACCGCACCCGGCTCCTAAAATGGACGAGACCCTTCGGCGAGTCCGTCGACCCTGCCAGCCATGGTCACGGTGGGGACCGTGCCGACCACGCCGACCACGCCGACCACGCCGCAGGGGGCACGGCCACAGCGGGCACGGCCAGGATCTGCACCGATCGTGGCACAGGTCCATCGGTCTCCGAAAATGGGCGACGACCACCGTCACAGCGGCGCGGTCGCCCGCTCACCGGGCGGCCATCGATGGGGCAAGCCTCCTCGTCTTCGGCCACGGAAGTGGCTTTGAGACACCATCTCGACCAACGACAAAGTGGCAATCGATCACGGAGAATGAGACACTGAGAGCCCCTCAGAAAGGACCTGCTATGCCAAAGGTAGACCCAGACAGCGGCGAGATGATGACCGATGACCCCGAGCTGGAGTCGGACGGTGAACGAGGTGGTAAGACCGGCGCCGATTTGCCGGACGGAGCCAACCCGACGGGTTCTGACGGCCCGACACAGAAGGGGCGGAGCTCCGAGGGAGACAGGTTGCCAAGTTCTGGAAGCTGATCGCGACCCGGCCCAGCCGGCTTAAGGCGACCCGACCCGCAGCCGTCGGGCCGGGCCGTCGGC
>JALZAH010000408.1 GCA_030948425.1 Actinomycetota bacterium | reverse complement strand
GTGGCGTTGCTGGAGGGCCTCGGGCGCCGGTGCCGGGAGGTCGGGCTTTACAACGGCGAGGGCGGGTTCAACCTTGGGGTAGGGCCAAGATAAGCCCGAAACCCGCAGTAGAACACCGACGAGGGATCGGCGCAGGATCCTGACGTGTAGCGGGCGACGGTTGGAAGACGGGCTGCCGGGCGGGTGGCGAGGGGTTGCTGGACGGGATCGCTGGAGGGTGTCCGATCAGCGAGGCCCAGCGGCGAGAAGCGAGCGCCATTGACCAGGTGAGGCGTTGGTGACGGAAGCGAGGGCCGCCTCCAGGCGAGAGTCGCCTGGGGCGCCATAGACGGCGAGGGTCGAGTCGCCGGTGTCACGACCGATGGCATTTGCGGGCACACCCGTGAGAGCTGCGTAGCGGGCGGCGGGATCGCCGGCGATGGCAGTGACCCACATCGGCGTCCCGTCCGATCGGACGCAGCCAGACCTCGCCGTGCGGACATCAGCCGCCGCCTGTGCCGCCACGTCGACCATCCGCAACCCGGCGGGAGCTGGGCTCGATAGGTCGAACCCGGAGAGTACGCCCGGTCGCGACCGGAGGGCGTCAAGCAACTCGCGCACCTGCGAGGTCGTGAGCTGGCGAGCAGTGAGCAGGCCGACCGAGCCGTCGGCGAGCTCGAAGTCGGCCCCGGCCTGGCCTTCGGGGCTCACCGGGCTCACGGTGGCGTCCTGGCCAGCCACGGTGCCGTTTGCTGCGAGGACCCCATCGGTGGCGCCGTCACGCGCTGCGGGCTTCCCTTTCCCCGGTAGCCGCTCGAGGACCACCAGCGGCCCGCTGGGCGGAGGCCGACTTGGATCAAACAGAACCTGCACGGACTTCTCCGTGGTGGCGGCCCGGCCCAGCGTAACGTCGGGCGCCGAGTACTCGACCGCACTCGTTGCACGGCAATCGGGCAGCAAGATAGTCGGCCGGGTCAATTGGGGAACTGTGGGATCACCCGCCGCAGTCACGGACGTAGCTCGGCCGCCACGACGTCCGTCGATCACAACGAGCGACCCGGCGAGGAGCAGCAAGCCCAGAAGGGCGCTACCGCCGACCCGAGCCCGACGGCTCCTCTGTCGACGTGCCGACCGCCGGACGATGTCGGGCAATGACGGAGTCGGGTCGGGGCCGGCGGCGGCACGTCGCAGGCTCACGCGCAGCGCCGACTCGACCGGGTCTCCGACCTTCATTCGATCGCCTCCTTGAGGTTGCGCAGGGCGCGGTGGGTGGTGGACTTCACTGTGCTGATCGGAATGCCGAGCGTGGCGGCCGTCTCGGCTTCCGACAGGTCGAGGTAGTACCGGAGCAAAATCACGTCCCGTCTGCGGGCGGGGAGCCGTCGCACCGCGTCGAGGAGGAGGTCGGGTTCGTCGTCAACGCTGTCCGTAGCGACCGTCCGGTGATGCCATGCGACCGCCCGGCGCCGATTGGCAGACCGGCAGCCGTTCAGGACGGTCACTCTGAGATAGGCCGCCGGAGCGTCGATCCGGGCGTAGCGGCCGTAGAGGGTGGCGAACGCGTCCTGGACAACCTCTTCGGCGCGGCTGCCGTCGTAGAGGGCCACCCGAGCTAGGCGCACCAGCCAGGGCAGACTCTCGGCATACACCTGCTCGAAGGTGGGCTTGATCACGGAGGAGGCGACAATCGCTTCCGTTAGTTCGGCGCCCATTACCGACATGAGTCTTGCCTCGCCCGGAAGGTTCCCCGCGTTCAGGAAGTCACAGGACCTATTCGTCCACCGTGAGCAGACCGAGAGCCTTGGAGCGGTCAGCGGCAGTCGGCCGGGTGTACCCGCGGGTCGTCTCAAGCCGGGCGTGGCCGAGCAGCTCGGCGACGATGACCAGGTCGGTACCGCCCCGAACCAGCGTGGTGGCGAAGGTGTGGCGCAGGACGTGGGCGGTGATCTCGTCGTCGAGCCCGGCCCGGGTGGCGATGCCGGTGATGATGTCGTGAGCGGCCTTGACGGACAGGCGGCCTCCACGCTGGTTGAGGAACAGCGCCGGGCTCTCCTGGCCGGGCCAGTCCCGACGTTCTTCGAGCCAGCCCTTGAGCGTCTTGGCCAGCTTGGGATGGATCGGGACCTCGCGGACCCGTTCGCCCTTGCCGAAGATCCGCAGCACGCCCTTGCGGGCGGAGAGGCGGACATCGTCGACGTCGAGTGCGACCACCTCGGTGATGCGGGCGCCAGCGTAGAAGGGGACGAGGGCCAGGGCCTGGTCCCGGGGCGAGGGGCAGCCGTCGACGACCAACTGTGGGGCGAATGCCGTCATCGATTCAGCTGGCTTCGGAAGCTATCCTGGAACGGACCACCAGGGAAGCTGGAAATCGATGCGAATGAACAAGTCGGTGATGAGCAATGTCATCGCCGGAGTGATTGCCGCTGTGATCTACATCGTCATCGCCTTGGCCACCGGTGCACCCGCGGGCTCAGCCATCGGGTTCGGCCTATTGCTCGGCCTCTTTACCTTCGTCGTTGCCTTCGTGATCACCCGGATCGTCGTTGCCACCCGCAAGGGCGGCGACGCCTGAACGCGCATGGGGTTTTCCTGCTGCGGCATCCTGGGGTGGCGCTTGCTTGCGGCGAGAGCCGCCACTGGTCCTCAACCTCACAACCCAGACCCGTTGGTCGAACCGTGAGTCGGCGTGGCACACGAGACAACGCACTGTGGTCTCTGGGTTGACACTGGGTCACCAGCAGCCCGGCTTGTATATCCCTCTACGACGTCGTCGCCAGCATCGCTCCGGTGTCGCCCGGTTTCTCTGTCGGCACGCCGTACTCTGGTGGAGGTGAGGCGTCGACGTCCGATCTACGTCGAGTCCCGGGTTCGCGCGCCCATGGACGCACTGTGGGCGGCGACCCAGGACCCAGGCCAGCACCAGCGCTGGGACCTCCGCTTCGGCACGATCGAGTACCTGCCCTGCGAGGAGGGCGAGCCGCAGCGCTTCACCTACGCCACCACACTCGCTCCCGGTATCACGATCGCCGGCACCGGGG
>JALZAH010000404.1 GCA_030948425.1 Actinomycetota bacterium | reverse complement strand
TGCCCCGTTCCGCTCGGTTGTCCATCTCCCAGGTGCGGATCTGGGCCTCTAGCGGCTTGCCCTGAGGACCGACGACGGTGGTGTGCAGAGACTGGTAGAGGTTGAACTTCGGGGTGTTGACGTAATCCTTGAACCGGCCCTGAACCGGTGCCCAGGCACCGTGGATGGCCCCCAGAGCGGCCCAGCAGTCCTTGACCGACTCGACCAGGATCCGGACGCCGACCAGGTCGTAGATCTCGTCGAACTCCTTGCCCTTGACCACCATCTTCTCGTAGATGGAGTAGAGGTGCTTGGGCCGACCGGTGACCTGAGCGTCGATGCGGGCCGCCTCCAGACGCTCGTTGACCTGGTCGATCACCTGAGCCAGGTAGATCTCGCGCTCCGGGGCCCGGGTGGCGACCATCTGCTCGATCTCGGCGTAGCGTCGGGGGTGCATGGCCGCAAAGGCCAGATCCTCCAACTGCCAACGGATGTCCTGGATTCCGAAGCGGTGGGCCAGAGGGGCGTAGATGTCAAGGGTTTCGTGCGCCGTCCGCTTCTGCTTCCACTCGGGCATGGCGGCGATGGTCCGCATGTTGTGGAGGCGGTCGGCCAGCTTGATGAGCAGCACCCGGGGGTCCTTGGCCATGGCCACCAGCATCTTGCGCATGCTGGCCGCCTGTTGGGCCTCCTTGGAGTCGAAGCTGATGCGGTCGAGCTTGGTGACGCCGTCGACGATGGCCGCCACCGCCGGGCCGAAGTCGGTCTCGATGTCGGTCACACGCAGGCGGGTGTCCTCGACGGCATCGTGAAGGAGGGCGGCGGCGACGGTGATGTCATCGAGGCCCAGACCGGCAAGGATGGTGGCAACGGCAAGGGGGTGGGTGATGTACGCCTCGCCGGAGCGGCGCAACTGGCCTTCGTGGGCTCGGTCGGCCGCTTCATAGGCCCGGACGAAGAGGGTGACGTCGCTCTTGGGATGGCGGGACCGGTAGGCGTCGAGCAGCGGGGTCAGGGCGTCGGCGGTCTGGACCTGGCGTCGCCAGGGGAGGACGCGCTCCACCGTGGCCACAGCCCGACCACGGTTGACCCCTTCCACCCGGCTCACCATCAGCCCTTCACCAGTAGGTGATCAGAGAGATCACGTCCACGCCCTCCAGCTTGGCCCGCCCGGCCAGGAATGCGAGCTCGATCACGCATCCGAATCCCACCGTTGTCGCCCCCAGAGCCCCGACCAGACGCACGCCGGCGCTCGCTGTGCCCCCCGTGGCCAGGACGTCGTCGATGACCAGCACCCGGTCGTCGGGGGTGAGGGCGTCGCGGTGGATCTCGAGGGTGTCGGTGCCGTATTCGAGGTCGTAGGTGTCGGCCGTGACCTCCCACGGCAACTTGCCGGCCTTGCGCACGGGGACGAAGCCGGCGCCCAGGCGCATGGCCACCGGGGCAGCCAGGATGAAGCCACGCGCCTCGATGCCCACCACCTTGTCCACCCGTCGGGCCGCGAAGGGCCCGGCCAAGGCGGCCACACAGTGCTCGAGACCCTTCGGATCAGCAAGGAGCGGCGTGATGTCCTTGTAGACGACCCCGTGCTTGGGGAAGTCGGGGACATCTCGGATCCGTTCGCCCAGCCACCCTTCGTCGGTCCCCATCATCCCCACTACGCTACCGGCCATGGGCCGGAATGCTCGGCGGGGCGAGGATGACGACCTTCGCCGCCGCCAAGCAGGTCCCCTCAGCGACGCCGCTTCTTACGGGGGCGGGGAGGCGGCCTGTTGCTGCGGGGGGGCACGGCTACGCCCCGCGTGGGGGGTAGGAAGGGCTCATGGTCGCCAGCCCCCGGTCCGATGCCGCCCTGGTCGGAACCCTCCGGGCCGGTCTCCTCGTAGTGATCCACAGGGGCGACGGGTCGGACCCGACGCTGGATCCCCCCGCCGTTGCCTTGTCGAGCAGGGCTGGTCCCCCCATTGGCGGCACCAGATCCCAGACGGTCGCCCGAGCTCAGGCGGTCGCCCCCGCTCTCCGAGCGCTCACCGCCTGGCCGCTTGGTCGGCCGAGGTGGTCGGACACGGTCCGGGCGCAGCGACCCGCCGCCCTCTTTGCTGCCGAGGTTGCCGGCCTCGGCGGCCACCGCCGCGGGGGTCAGGCGCCCGGCGCCCGTACGTTTGTCCAACCGGGAGCGGATCTGGGCGTAGCGGGGCTCGCTCTCCTTGAGCAGAGCCACAAGTGGTGAGGCTATGAAGATCGACGAGTAGGCGCCGGTGGTCAGGCCGATGAACAGGGCCAGGCCGAAGTCCTCGAGCGCCGATGCCCCGAGCACACCGGCGCCGATGACCAGGACGGAGAGGATGGGGATGATGGCCACGAACGAGGTGTTGATCGATCGGGCCAGGACCTGGTTCATCGACACGTTGACGGTCTCGGTGTAGGTGTAGCGCCCCGTGGATGCCAAGCCCCGGGTGTTCTCCTGCACCTTGTCGAACACGACGATGGTGTCGTAGAGCGAGTAACCGAGGATGGTGAGGAAGGCGATCACCGTGTCCGGGCTGACCTGGAAGCCCGACAGGGAGTAGATCCCCACCGTCACCAAGATGTCATGGATCAGCGCCACCAGTGCGGCCAGGGCCATTTTGGCCTCGAAGCGCAGCCAGATGTAGGCCGAGACGACCACCAAGAAGATGATCACCGCCCGCACGGCCTTGTTGGTGATGTCCGATCCCCATGACGGCCCGATGTCGTTGAGCTGTACCTCGTTGGTGTTGACGTGACCGAGCTTGGCCAGCGCCGTGGTGACACTCGCCACCTCGGCACTGTTGGCGGTCGCCTTGGCCGGGGCCTCGACCTTGATGATTCGCTTGTTGGTCTGACGGTCCGTCAGGTTCTGGATGGTGGCCTGGCTGAGCTGCGAGCCGAACCCATTGATCCCGCCGAGAGCGCCGCGCACCTGGCTGACCGATGCCGTGGTCGGCACCTCCCACGTGGTGCCGCCCTTGAAGTCGATGGAGAAGTTGAGGCCGCGGACCCCGAGGGAGATGAAGCCGATGAGAATCACCAACCCGGAGATGGCGAACCAGCGCCGCCACCGTCCGGCGAAGTCAAACGAGGTCTCGCCTCGGAACAGCCGGGAGTAGACGTTGGGCCCGTCGCTCACGAGGTGCTCCCGGCGGCGGTGGCCCCCAGGCCTCGGGCCACGCCCAGGATCGGGTTGTCGGTGAACGCCCGGCGGCGTCCCACCAGGGTGACCATGGGCCGGATGAACAGGTAGGCGGTGGCCACGTCGAGCAGGGTGGACAGGCCGAGGGTGAAGGCGAAACCCCGGACGTCACCGGTGGTGAACAGGTACAGGATCAGGGCGGCGAGGAAGGACACGAAGTCGGCGGTCAGCACGGTGCGAAACGCCCGGGCGAAGCTGCGCTCGGTCGACTGACGGATAGACCGCCCCCCTCTGACCTCGTCTTTCAACCGCTCGAAGTAGACGACGTAGGAGTCCACGGTGATGCCCACCGACACGATGATGCCGGTCACCCCCGAGAGGGTGAGGGCCAGGCTGGAGGTCTGGGACAGCTCGGTGATGATGGAGTAGAGCAAGGCGCCGCCGACGCCCAGCCCGATCAGCACCACCAGGCCGAGTGCCCGGTAGTACAACACCATGTAGAGCATGACCAACACGATGCCTCCGAGCCCGGCGAGCAGGCCTGCTTTGAGGGAGTCCGAGCCGATGGTGGCGGAGACGGTCTGGACCGACTGGGGCGTGAAGCGCACCGGCAACGACCCGTAGCGCAGCTCCAGGGCCAGGTTCGACGCCTGCTTGGAGGTGAACGAACCGGAGATCTGGGCCTGGCCGTTGAAGCTCGACTGTTCGATGGTGGGAGCCGATTCGAGGACCCCGTCGAGCTCGATCGCCTCCTGGCTCCGGGGGTCGGTGCTTGTGGCCCCCTTCTGGTAGTAGCGGTTTCGCACAGCTGCCATCTTGTCGAAGGCTGTCGATCCCGCCGAGTTGAACGACAGGTTGACCACGTACTGAGCGGAGTTCTGGTTCTGGGAGACGCTCGCCGTGCTGACGCCTCGACCGGTGAGATCGGCGGGCCCCAGGATGAACCGGGCGTTGCTCGAGTAACCCGACGTGGGCGACGCCGTGACGATGACCGTGGCCTTCGCCGTGTCGGCGTCAGAGCTGGTGGTGGGCAACTGGGCGGCGTTGCTGGCACTGCAGTCGGTCTGGGAGGGAGCGGCGTTGAGCGGGACGGGTGCCGAGGGGGTGGACTGGCCGGGAGCCGACGGGGTAGGCGCCGCCGGTGTGGCCGGTGTGGCCGGTGTGGCCGGTGTGGCCGGTGTGGCCGGTGTGGGGGTGGGAGCAGTCTGGCTGCGGGGACGCACCGCCGATGCCAGCCGGTCGTTGAGGTGGACGTTGCCGGGGGCGTTCGCCCCCTGAGGGGTGGGGCTCGACGGGGCGGGGGACGGCGTCGCCGGAGCCTTCGGGGGCGAATAGGCGGGGATGGCGCAGTAGACCGGCCGGAAGTACAGGGTCGCCGTCGTGCCCAGGACCTTCAGCGCATTCTGGGAGTTCTTGATGCCGGGAAGGCTGACGACCACGTCCTTGCCCTGGCGCTCGATGTTGGAGTTGGCCACCCCCAGGCCGTTGACCCGGTTCTGGATGATGGAGACGGCCTGGGACAGCGTGGCGTCATCAACGGTGCCCTGCGGTTGCAGGACCACGGATACGCCGCCTTTGAGGTCGAGGCCGAGGAGAGGCTTGTGGCCCGCCAGCACGGTGGCTCCCAGGGCCATGATGGCGACGACGATGATCCCGACGAGCGACCAGATCATGCCGCGGCGCACGATCAGCGACCCCCCGAGCCGGAGCCTTCCGAGCCGGTGCCGGTCTCGCCATCGGGGTCGTGGTGTGCGGGGTCGTGGTGTGCCTCGTCAGCCGCGCCGTCAGCGACTGCCTCGTCGTGTCGCTCATGACCGGCGGACGGCTCGTCCCAGGGATCGGGCGGCATGTCTCCTTCGCCTTCGTCGACCGACGTGGCGTTCCCGCCGGCGGCCGCCGGGCGAGGATTGATGGCCCGCTTCACGAAGGTCATGACGATCCCGTCGGCCACCTCCACGTCGAAGGTGGTGTCGGTGATGCCGACGATCGTGCCCATGATGCCACCCACCGACATGACCTCGGAGCCGAGCTCGAGGGTGGAGACCTGGGCCTTCTGCTGCTTCATGCGAGCCTGGCGGGGACGGATGATCAAGAAGTACCCGACACCCACGATCAACAGCAGGAAGACGATGGTGAACAGGCTGCTTCCGCTGCTGGTCTTCCCCTTGGTCGTGGTGGACGTGGCTGCGAGCAGCAGAGGATGGAGGAGGAAGGTCATGGGTAGGCGGTCACTCCCCGGGGGAGGGACCGGGAGACTGTACCAAGGTCGACGCCCTGCATGGTGCCGACCGGGGATGAGGTCCCGCCGCCGCCCCCACCCTCAGGGCAGCTCCGGGCGTTCCCAGTGGGCGGCGACGATCCCCCGCAGCTCCTTGAGGGTGCCCGCCCGGATGGCTTGGGCAGCCCGCGCCATGAGTTCCTGCACCCAGGTGATGTTGTGGATGCTGAGCAGGCGCCCGGCGGTGGGTTCACCGACGACGAGGAGGTGACGGAGGTAGCCACGACTGTGGCGGGCGCACACCCGGCAGCCGCAGTCGGCGTCGAGCGGGTTGTCGTCGACGGCGCTGGCGGCGGCGCGAACCGACAGACGTCCGGTTCCGGTCAGGGCCGTCCCGTGACGGGCCAGGCGGGTGGGCAGGACGCAGTCGAACATGTCGACGCCTAGAGCGACCGCCTCGAGCATGGAGGCGGGATCCCCGACGCCCATGAGGTAGCGGGGTCGGTCGGGGGGGAGGCGGGCGGTGACTGCGGCAAGGGCGGGCAGCATCTGGGAGAGCGGTTCGCCGACCGAAAGGCCGCCGATCCCGTAGCCGTCGAAGTCGAGGGCGACGGTCCGTTCTGCGCTCTCGGCCCGCAGATCGACCGAGATCCCGCCTTGGACGATCCCGAACAGGGCCTGATCGTTGCGCTGGTGGCAGGGCCGAGCCCGAGCCGCCCAAGCCAGGGTGCGTTCGGTGGCCGAACGAATCTCATGATCGGGCGCCGGCAGGCCCGGGCAGATGTCAAGGGCCATCTGGATGTCGGCGCCGAGATCCTCCTGGATGGCCACCGCCTCCTCGGGGGTGAGCCGATGACGAGATCCGTCGTAGGTGGAGCGGAAGCTCACCCCGTCGTCGTCGACCGAGGCACCGAGCGAGAAGACCTGGAAGCCCCCTGAGTCGGTCAGCAGATGGCCGTCGTAGCCGAAGAAGCGGTGCAGGCCACCGAGGGCGGCGATGGTCTTGGCCCCGGGGCGGAGCATGAGGTGGTAGGTGTTGGCCAGCACGACCTGGGGGGCCAGGGCGTCGAGGTCGTCGGTGTCGAGCAGGCGCACCACTCCCCTGGTCCCAACCGGCATGAAGCAGGGAGTGGCAATGACCCCCCGGGGCGTGGTGACCGTCCCGGTTCGGGCCGACCCGTCGGTCGCCTCGGTCCGGAAGCCGGTCGCAGTCATCGCCTGGCCACCCGCCGGGTGACGATCATGGCGTCACCGAAGGACAAGAAGCGGTAGCCGGCGGTCATGGCACACCCATACAGCTCCCGCCACCGGGGCCCACAGAACGCCTCCACCAGGACCAGGAGCGACGAGCGGGGCTGGTGGAAGTTGGTGAGCAGTACGTCGACCACGGCGAAGGGGTACTCGCCGTGGATGAACAGGTCACTTCGGCCGTCGGCGTCGCCGGTGGCGGCGGCGGTCTCCAGGGCTCGGACCGTCGTGGTACCGATGGCGACGACCCTGCGGGCGGAGCGGCACGCCGCCATGGTCGATGGCGCCACCCGGTAGCGCTCGACGTGCATCACGTGCGACTCGACCGTCTCGGCGCTCAGGGGTCGAAACGTCCCCAGCCCGACGGCCAGGTCGACGGTCTCCAAGGTGGCGCCCCGCTCCCGGCAGCGGTCGAGCACGTCGTTGGTCAGGTGCAGTCCCGCTGTGGGGGCCGCCACCGAACCGGGGCGGTCGGCGTAGACGGTCTGGTACCGCTCAGGGTCGGCCAGAGGCTCATGGATGTAGGGCGGCAGCGGGACCTGACCGAGGGCGGCGAGAGACGCTCCCGGCAGCAGGCGGACCGCTCGGCGTCCGTCGTCGAGGCGGGCACCGATCTCGACTACGGCGTCGCCGCCACCCGGGGCGGTGAGCTCGGTCCCCGGGGCCAAGCGCCGACCGGGACGAACCAGGGCCGTCCAGACGTCCACGTCGCTCGGATCGGCTTCGAGGAGGAGCACCTCGGCGTGGCCACCGGTTCGCTTGCGGAGTCGGAGGCGGGCGGGCAGGACCCGGGAGGTGTTGACGACGATGACGTCACCAGGTCCGACCAGGGAGGGAAGGTCGCGCACATGCTGGTGGCCGGGCGGGGCGGCCGGGTCGGTGGCCACCAGCAGCCGGGCGGCGTCACGGGGCTCGATGGGGTGCTGGGCGATGACCTCGTCGGCGAGGACGTAGTCGGGAACCGCGGTCACGGGTTGTCGAAGAGACCGGGGGGGGGATCGGCGGGGCCGGGGGATCCCGCAGGCTGGTCCAATCGCAAGTGACGCCACGCCGCCGGGGTGGCGACCCGACCGCGGGGTGTCCGCATGAGCAGACCGAGTTGAAGCAGGTACGGTTCGTACACGTCCTCGACGGTATCGGTCTCCTCGGCCACGCTCACCGCCAAGGTGGACAGACCGACGGGCCCGCCCCCGAAGCGGGCGCACACGGCGTCGAGGATGGCCCGATCGACTTTGTCCAGGCCCAGTTCGTCGACCCCGAAGAGGGTCAGCCCGGCCCGGGCCGTCTCCAAGGTCACCCGGCCATCGCCTCGCACCTCGGCGAAGTCCCGGACCCGCTTGAGCAAGCGGTTGGCGATCCGCGGGGTGCCGCGAGCCCGTCGGGCGATCTCTCCGGCTCCCACCGGGTCGATGGTCACACCGAGGATGGCCGCCGAGCGGCGAATGATGGCGTCGAGGTCATCGGGGGCGTAAAAGTCCAGGCGGGCCACGAAGCCGAACCGGTCCCGCAGTGGCCCCGTCATCAGGCCGGTTCGGGTGGTGGCCCCGACCAGGGTGAAGCGGGGCAGGTCCAAGCGGATGGACCGGGCCGAGGGGCCCTTGCCGAGCACGATGTCGAGCTGGAAGTCCTCCATCGCCGGATAGAGGATCTCTTCGACGGCGCGTCCCAGGCGGTGGATCTCGTCGACGAAGAGCACGTCTCCGTCCGCCAGGTTGGTCAGGATGGCAGCCAGGTCACCGGCGCGGACCAACGCCGGCCCGGACGTGACCCGAAAGGCGGCGCCCATCTCGTTGGCCACGATCCCAGCCAGGGAGGTTTTACCCAGCCCCGGTGGACCGGCGAAGAGGAGGTGATCGGCCGCCTGGCCCCGTCGCCGAGCTGCCTCCAGCACGATCTGGAGGTGTTCGCGCAGCTGAGGCTGGCCGATGAACTCTTGGAGGTTGGCGGGACGCAGCGACGACTCCTCCGCCACCTCCAGAGGTTCCGCCGAGGCGGTGACGACGCGGTCGATGCCCTCATCCCTCATGGTCCGCTCATCGCCGAGGGGCCGTCATGGCGAGCCCGCCAGCTCTCTGAGGGCGGCCCGCAGCAGGTTCTCGACGGAGCCCTCGGCCGGCAGGCGCTGAGTCGTCGCCCGAATCTCCTCAGGCCCATAGCCGAGGGCCTCGAGCGCAGCGCGCACCTCCCGGCGGCGGACGGAGCCGTCCTCGACCGGCCCTGCGCCGCTCAACACCTCGGCGGCCAGGAACGAGTCGTCATCGACCTCCAGACGATTCTTCAACTCGATGATCAGGCGGGCCGCCGTCTTTTTGCCGATGCCGGGCACGAGCATCAGGGCACCGGTGTCGTCGGTGGCCACGGCACGGCGCAGAGCGAGCGGTGAGTGGACCGACAACAGCGCGAGGGCTACTGCCGGGCCTACCCCGTGAGCACCGATGAGCACCTCGAAGCAGGCCCGCTCGTCGGCGCTGGCGAACCCGTAGAGGACCAGAGCGTCCTCGCGCACATGGGTGTGGACGTGGACATGGACCGCAGAGCCGATGTCGCCGATCCGGGCCGCCGTGGATGCCGGCGTCACCACCCGGTAGCCCACCGGGCCGGCTTCGATCAGCAGCTCGCCGCCGTGGTCGCCCTTGCGGCCCCGCTCGGCGAGCACGCCGCGCAGAGACCCGATCACCGCACGGCCGCCGCCGCCTGACGCAGCCGAGCCCCGCTCAGATGACAGATGGCCAGGGCCAGGGCGTCCGCCCGGTCTGCGGGCTTCGGCACCTCGGCCAGACTGAGGAGGACCTGGACCATGCGCTGCACCTGCTCCTTGCTGGCCGAGCCATACCCGGCGACAGCCTGCTTGACCTCATTGGGGCTGTACTGGACCACGTCACAACCCGCCTGGACGGCGGACGCCAACGCCAGGCCGCTGGCCTGGCCGGTGGCCATCGCCGTACGGGCGTTGGTCTGGAACAGCACCCGCTCGACCACGACCACCTCGGGCCGCAGATCCGCCAGCAGGGTGCGGAGATCGTCGAGCAGGGTGGCCAGACGACCGCCCAACGGATCGGCCGGCGAGGTCGTCAGGTGACCGACGGCGACGGCGCGCAGAACCCCGCCTTCGCTGACCACGGCGCCGTAGCCACAGCGGGTCAGGCCGGGATCGATCCCCAGGGCGAACACCCGTTCGAAGATAGCAGTCGTCGTTCGCACCGTGGTGGACCGCCATCAGGCGGTCGCGTTATGCCTTGATGAGCTCGATGATGGAATCGGGGATGTCGAAGTTGGCGTAGACGTTCTGGACGTCGTCGTACTCCTCGAGCAGGTCGATGAGGTGCAGGACCTTCTTGGCGTCTACCTCGTTGTCGAGGGGAACCAGGTTGTCGGCCAGCAAGGTGGCCTCCGCCGACTCGATGGGGAAGCCGGCGTCATCGAGAGCGGCGCGCACCGCCTCGACCTCGTTGGGAGGGGTCGTCACCTGCCAGGAGTCACCGGCCTCGGTGATGTCCTCGGCGCCGTGGTCAAGGGCCACCAGCATGAGATCGTCCTCACTGATCTGCTCGCCACCGGCCTTGACCTTGGCGACGAGCACCACGCCCTTCCGGTTGAACTGCCAGGCCACGGCGCCCGGCTCGGCCAGGGAACCGCCGTTCTTGGAGAACGTCGAGCGGATGTCCGACCCGCTGCGGTTGCGGTTGTCGGTCAGGCACTCGACGATCATGGCCACGCCGGAGGGGGCGTAACCCTCGTAGGAGATCTGCTCGTAGTGGACACCTTCGAGCTCGCCGGTGCCGCGCTTGATGGCGCGATCGATGGTGTCGATCGGCACGGAGCTCTCCCGGGCCTTCTGGAACATGGTCCGCAGGGTGGGGTTGGTGTCAGGATCGCCTCCGCCCTCCCTGGCTGCCACCTCCACCTGGCGGATCAGCTTGGCGAACAGCTTGCCCCGCGCCTTGTCCACCGCCCCCTTCTTGTGCTTTATGGTTGCCCATTTGGAATGTCCCGACATGCTCTCAGCCTCTCACGTAGGTGATGTTCGGCGCCGGGTGGACCGCAGCGAGTCTCACGATCCGACTCGCTCCAGGAACAACTCGTGCAAGCGGGCATCACCGGACAACTCGGGATGGAAGGCGGCCACGACCACCGATCCCTGCCGGCACAGGACCGGATGCTGCCCGCCGTCACGGCCCTCGACGGTAGCCAGGATCTCCACCTCAGGACCGGTGCGCTCGACGAGGGGGGCCCGGATGAACACGGCATGGAAGCGCTCTCCGGGCATGGTCACCACGTCGAGGTCGGTCTCGAAGCTGTCGACTTGGCGACCGAAGGCGTTGCGACGCACGGCGATGTCGATGGCACCCAGGCGGACCTGGTCGGCGCGACCGTCGGCGACCTCGCGGGCCAGCAGGATCATCCCTGCGCACGTGCCCAGGGCGGGCAAGCCGTCGTGCAGGCGCTCGGCGAGCGCTGAACCGAGATCGACCGACGCCATAAGCAGCGACAGGGCCGTGGACTCTCCGCCGGGGAGCACCACGGCATCGATGGGGTCGAGGTCGACCGGGTGACGCACCTCGATCGGCTCGACACCGAGATCGCGCAGCACGGCGGCGTGCTCGCCGACATCGCCCTGCAGGGCCAGGATGCCGACCTTCACCCGCGCCTACCAGCCCCGGTCAGACAACCGCGTCCCGACCGAGGACGACTCCTCGCCCCGCATGGCGTCGCCCAGACCCCGGCTGACCTTGGCCACCAGGTCGGGATCGTTGTGGTGGGTGGTGGCCTCGACGATGGCCTGACCGAAGCGGGCCGGGTCGGCGCTTTTGAAGATGCCCGATCCCACGAAGGTGGCCTCGGCGCCGAGCTGCATGACCAGGGCGGCGTCGGCCGGTGTAGCGATGCCCCCGGCGCAGAACAGGGGAACGGGCAGGCGGGCGGTCTCGGCGATCTCGGCGACCAGGCCCACCGGAGCCTGCAGGTTCTTGGCCCAGGTGTACAGCTCGGCGTGGTCGGCGGAGGCGATTCGGCGGATGTCACCGAGGATGGACCGGAGGTGGCGAACGGCTTGGGAGACGTCGCCGGTGCCGGCCTCACCCTTGGAGCGGATCATGGCCGCCCCCTCGGATATGCGCCGAAGGGCCTCGCCCAGGTTGGTCGCCCCGCACACGAAGGGGGCGGTGAACGACCACTTGTCGATGTGGTTGGTCTCATCGGCAGGAGTCAGGACCTCACTCTCGTCGATGTAGTCGACCCCCAGGCTCTGCAGCACCTGGGCTTCGGCGAAGTGGCCGATGCGGGCCTTGGCCATGACCGGGATGGTGACCGCCGCCTTGATCCCCTCGATGAGGGCGGGGTCGCTCATGCGGGCCACGCCGCCGTCCCGGCGGATGTCCGACGGCACCCGCTCCAGCGCCATGACGGCCACCGCACCGGCATCCTCGGCCACCCGGGCCTGGTCGGCGTCGACCACGTCCATGATGACTCCGCCCCGCAGCATCTCCGCCAAACCCCGTTTGACGAGGTCGGTACCGGTACGGCGAGTTGTCTGCTCCAAGGCCATGGCACCATCCTACGGCGTCGGCGGCGCCCGACGGTCTGGCGAGCGGCGGGCCGTCGACTGGTGGTCTACAAGCTCCGGAGGGCGGAGACGCGCGCCGCAAGGCCGGGACGCCGTGACGGCGGGACCGGAGCGCTGTGGCCCAGCTCGGAGCCTGCACCGCCGGGCGCCGGGCGAGGATCGGCCAGCCACAGGTGGGCCATGGAAGAGGGCACGCCCGGCACCGCCGTGCCCCTCCGCTGCATGGTCTCGAAAGCGCTGACCAGCGCCGGCGGGTAGCGGGTGAGGGCCACTCCGGCGCGATCGATCTCGCCGTCGCGCTCGCCGTCGCCCACCGCCAAGCGAGCCCCCAGACCGAAGGTGGCCACGGCGACGGTGGCCGGGATGATGTCGCCCCTGCGGATCTGCACCAGCCCGTCGGCCAGCACGCCCTCGAGCTCGATGCGGTTGAGGCCCTCGACGAGGCCCGTGGTGACCGCCACCACACCATCGTCGGCGCTGCGCCCGGCAACCAGCAGGTTGAGGCCCTCGTGGGGTGTGACGATGACTCGCGGCGGGCGAAGCCCGGCGGTGCTGCACAGGCCGTCGACCAGGTTGAGCAGGCGGGCGTCCGTGGTGGCACCAGCGGGCCGTCCACCGAGGGCGGCCACGACCCGACGCTCTCCCGCCCTCCACAGCCAACTGGCGGCCAGGACGGCGGCGACGACGAAGACCACGACCGACTCGACGGGGCCGATGACCAGTGCGATCAGGCCAAGGACGATCGCCGGGGGCAGAGCTCCGGCGACTACCAGGGTCTGAGCCCGCCGCAGAGGCGGCCGAAGGAGGCGGGTGGCGATCGGCATCGGCGGGCATGGTACCAAGCACGCTCTGCTGCTCGAGCGAGCTCTGACCCTTCAGTTGGTCACCGCAATCGGGCATGGCCGCCCTCGGCACCTACCGAGCGAGCCTCACCGGCCCGACCCGGGCGGATCGGCGAGCATTACGGGCTCGGCCGACCAGCTCGGGGGCGCGGGCGAACGGTTTGACGTCGCAACGCTGCAGAAAACCACCGGGTGCACCAAGGAGGACGAACCAGCGCTGGTCCTCGGTCACCCCGACGGTGTGCCAGGCCCTGGTGAGCTCCAAGCCGGCACGCTCGGCGACCGTGGCCGAGTCACTCACGCCGAGCGCCGCCCAGGGGAACCACGGCGTCATCTCGCTTCCCCGTTCGATGCGCGCCTCGAAGCGGCGACTGGAGACCCCGGGAGCTTCCACCTCGACGAGAATCCGCCCCCGGGGCCCGAGAAGCTGACCGCAGCGGCGCAGCAGGGCTACGGGATCGCCGCCGATGCCCACGTTGCCGTCGAAGAGCAACACGGTACCCCACCGCCCCTCGCCGGGCAGGCGGTCCCAGATGCCGCGCTGCAGCACCGGCGCCCCGCGCTCCTGGGCCAGAGCCACGGCCCCGGGAGATGGATCGACGCCCATGGCGGTGATGCCAGCCAGGACGAGGTGGTGCACCAGCCGTCCCGGACCGCAGCCGACATCGAGCACCGGGCCCTCCACGTCGGCGAGCAGGGCTCGCTCGTCCTCATCGGCCCGCTTACCCCACCTGCTGGGCTCGAAGGCCAAGAGGTCACCCTCCCGGGTCCGCAGGCATATGTCATCGGCGGGAAGGGTGCTCATGGCCGAGTCCCCCAAGCCGTGCCCGCTCGGAGATGATCGAGCGACGCCACCAGGACCGGGACGCGGCCGCCAACCACAAGCTCGGACACGGCCCACAGATCGTCGACCGTGTCGATGTCCCGGCGTTCGGCGAGCAGGTGGACATCCATGCCCAGAGCCTCCAGACGCCTCCGCTGGGCGGCGCCGGCCTCGGCGCTGCTCATCGGTACCCCGGCGAAGGCGTCCACCGACGGGCGGGCCATGCCCACGCCCCACCAGCCGCCATCGGTGGCCGGACCAAGCACTGCCGGCGCCGGACCGGGCCGGTCCAGGTGGCTCAGGGCGTCATCGAGATCGTCAGCCGTCAGCTGAGGGGTGTCCATGCCTATCTGGAACCCGGGCCCGCCGGCGTCTTGCCAGGCTGCACCGAGACGTTCACCGAGGCCCCGGCCTCGCTGGGCGATGAGCTCGAAACCCTCCGGTAGCCACGGACCCGGCTCACCGTCGAGAGCAATGATGCGCCGGTCGGCTCCGCACCGACTGACGGCCTCGAGGGTGTCGGCCAGTGCCGCAGAGGCCACAGCCGCTGCCTCTGCGGGTGTGCAGGGCGGACACAGGCGTGTCTTCACCCGGCCCGGCACCGGTGTCTTGGCCATGACCAGGATGTGCAACGTCAGATCGACTTTCGCGGCGATGCCCCCGAGCCCACCAACCTCGTGCGCCTCCCCAAGCTGCTCCTCGCCAGCAGCTTGGTCATGTCGCCGACCGCAGTGAAGGTCCCCCGCAGGGTGCCGGTCACCTTGGACTGGCCGACCCGGGCGTGGTAGGACACATCTACCTCCCGGATCCGCCAACCGGCGTCGGCGGCGGAAAGCACCATCTCCAAGGGCCATCCCGATCGGCGGTCCCGCAGTCCGAGGGCGAGCAACTCGCCTCGCCGTGCCGCCCGCATCGGTCCCAGATCGCTCAGCTCGACGCCATTGCGCCGCAGGGGCGGGGTTCGGGCCAGCAGCCGGGCCAGGATGTGGTTCGCCAGTCTGGCGTGCAGCGGCCACGAGCCTCGGCCGACCGGGCGCCGGGCGCCCAGCACCAGGTCCGCCCCCTGATCGAGGATTGGTCCGGCCACCCGGAGCAGGTCGGCCGGGTCGAACGACCCGTCACCGTCCATGAAGCACACCACGCCGTCGTCGGGTTCGGCGGCCAGCAATCCGGTCCAGCACGCGGAGCCGAAACCTCGCATCGCTTCGGTCACCACCTGGGCACCGTGGCGGCGGGCCACCTCGGACGATCCGTCGCTGGACCCGTTGTCAACCACCAGCGCCTCGTACCCGGCGGGCATGGCCACGAGGAGGGCAGGTAGTGCCCCCGCCTCGTCGAGGACAGGAATGACGACCACGGGCACCCCGTGGTTCTACGCTATTCGGTGCTGCTTCCAAACGTCGCCCCCTCACAAAACCATGAACTCCTCACCAAGCGGATGTGTGAGATGGGCGGCGGCGAGGGATCATGCGGGCATGACTGGCGACAACGGCCCTCAGCGGGTCCTCATCGTGGAGGACGACGCCACGGTCGCCGAGGTGGTCGGGCGGTACCTCCAGGCTGAGGGATACTCGGTGACGATCAGCGGCGACGGTGCCGACGGTCTGCGTCGGGCTCTGGCCGACCCGCCTGACCTGGTGGTGCTCGACTTGATGCTCCCCTCGCTCGACGGCCTCGAGGTGTGCCGGCGGTTGCGGGCCGCAGCGCCCGTGCCGGTGATCATCCTCACCGCTCGGGGCGAGGAGGCAGACCGGATCACCGGCCTGGAGATCGGCGCCGACGACTACGTGGCCAAGCCCTTCTCCCCCCGGGAGCTGACGGCGCGGGTCAAGGCGGTCCTGCGCCGGGCCAGCGGTCCCGTACCCGAGCGTGACGCCACTTCCCTGTCCGCCGGCGACGTGGAGATCGACACCTTGGCCCACGAGGTCCGCCGGTCCGGCAGGCTGGTCTCGCTCACCGTCAAGGAGTTCGACTTGCTGGCTCATCTCATGCGAAACCCCCGCCAGGCCTTCCGGCGCGACGAGCTGCTCTCCGAGGTCTGGGGTTTCGACTACGGCGACACGTCGACGGTGACGGTGCACATCCGTCGGCTCCGGGAGAAGATCGAAGCCGACCCGAGCAACCCTCGCCATGTCGCCACGGTATGGGGCGTCGGCTACCGGTTCGAACCGTGAGCGGACCCCGCCGCTTCACCCCCCGCCGCTTCGCCGCGTTGCCCGATGCCAAAGAGCGGACATGGCTGGCCCCGGTCCTGGTGCTCGTCGTCGGCGCCACCGTCAGCGTGATCCTGGCGGTCTCCTTCTCGTTGCGGACCCACGACGCTCTCGTCCTTCTCGCCTGGTCGGCGGGCGGCGCGGCAGTGGCCGGTATCGGCGCCGCCCTGCTGCTGGCCGGAGTGAGGCGGACCAGGACCGGCACCCAGACCGTCATCGTGGCCCTGGCCCCCGTCGTCGCTGTCGGCATTGGCGTCGTCGGCGGCGCCCAGGCCATGTTCATCTCCGATCGCGACCTTCGAGCCCTGGCCGTGGTCCTCGCCGGGGCGGGGACCGTGGCTGTTCTGGCCGGGCTCAGCCTAGGCCGGCGGGTGGCCACCGCCAGCCGGACGGTGGCCTCCTTGGCTCGCGACCTGGGAGAGCCACCTCTGCCCGCCGGAGGGCGTGAACCTGCGGACGTCCTGGTCTCCCCCGACCGCCGAGCGGCGGCCGACGCCCCCGGCGAGCTGGCCGCCCTGGCCGAGGAGCTGGACCTGACCTCGCAGCGCCTGGATGCTACCCGGGCCCAGGCCGGGGCCCTGGAGCGGGGGCGACGCGAGCTGGTCGCCTGGGTCTCCCATGACCTGCGAACACCGCTGTCGGGGATGCGGGCCATGGTCGAGGCCATCATGGACGAGGTCGTCAGCGACGAGGCCACCGTGGCCCGCTACCACCGGACCCTCCTGGCTGAGATCGAGCGGCTCTCCGGCCTGGTCGACGACCTGTTCGTCCTGGCCAGCATCGAGGCCGGTGCCGTGCAACTGCACCTGGAGCCGGTCAGCTTCGACGAGTTGGTCTCCGACGCCGTCGCCGGGGCATCGGCCAAGGCCACCACCAAGGGCATCGACCTGAACTCGGCCATGGCCACCCCCCTCGTCGTCGAGCTCTCATCGGCCGAGATGTCGAGGGTCGTCCACAACCTGTTGGACAATGCCATCCGCCACACCCCGACCGGGCGGAGTGTCCGGGTCGAAGCCGGCCTGACCCCCGACGGCACCCGGGCCCGGCTGTCGGTCATGGACGGATGCGGGGGCATCGAGGACGCCGACATCGAACGGGTCTTCGACTTGGCCTACCGAGGCGATGCCGCCCGCTCTGCGGATACCGGAGGTGGCGGTCTCGGTCTGGCCGTCGCTCGTGGCCTGGTCGAGGCCCACGCCGGGGACATCCGGGTGCACAACGCCGCCGACGGGTGCCAGTTCATCGTCGATCTGCCGCTGCGCCACGATCAAGCGACCCCCGAGCGGGCCGAGTGAGGGTCCTGCTCACCGGGGGCAACGGCTTCATCGGCTCCCATGTGGCCGAGGCCCTGGTTGCGGGGGGCACTGAGGTGCTCATCGTCGACCGCAACGGCGCGTGGCCGACAGGGTCGCCGCCCGACGGCGTCGAGATCCTGCCTGGCGACATTCGTGACCCTGTCATCTGTGCCACCGCCGTTGCCGGGGTCGACGCCGTCTGCCACCAGGCGGCCAAGGTCGGCCTGGGGGTGGATTTCGCCGATGTCACCGGCTACGTCGAGGACAACGACGTGGGCACGGCGACGCTGCTGGCCGCCTTGTGGGACCGGTCGTTCCGGGGTCGCATGGTTCTGGCCGCCAGCATGGTCGTCTACGGGGAGGGCCGTTATCGCTGCGAGCGCCACGGCATCGTTCCCGCTGGCCGGCGACGATTCGAGGACCTTGTCGCCGGCCGCTTCGAGCCGCGCTGCCCGATGGTGGGCTGTGGCCGGTCTCTGCTCTGGCGGGCTGTCCCCGAAGACGCCCCCACCGACCCGAGGAACGTCTACGCAGCGACCAAGCTCCACCAAGAGCACCTCTGTGCGCTGTGGGCCGGCGAAGCCGGCGCCACCGCCGTGGCCCTCCGCTACCACAACGTCTATGGACCCCGGCTGCCTCGCGACACGCCCTACGCCGGGGTGGCCGCCATCTTCAAGACGGCCGTGGAGGCGGGGCGTGCCCCACAGGTCCACGAGGACGGCAGGCAGATGCGGGACTTCGTCCACGTCAGGGACGTGGCCCGGGCCAACGTGACCGCCCTGTTCGCACCCGACGTGGCCAGCGGGGCCTACAACATCGCCTCCGGCGAACCGCACTCCGTCGGCGACATGGCCGTGGCCATCTCCTCCGCCGTCGCCGCATCAGCTACCAGCGAGCCGCTGGCACCCGAGATCACCGGCCAGTGGCGGGTGGGCGATGTCCGCCACATCGTGGCCTCTGCCGACAAGGCCGACCGGGGGCTCGGGTTCCAGGCCGAGATCAGATTCGAAGAGGGCATGAACGAGTTGGCAGGCCCCGAGACCGCACCACGGTGAGCGTCACCGACGTGGTCGACCCGCCCCCGCAGGCGGGTCCAAGAGCGAACCAGGGCTGGCTGGTTGGGTTCTGGCTCAGCTCCGTGGTCGGCGTCATCCTGTCGGTGGCCGAGGCCACCAGCCGGCCGATCCTCGGCGCCCGCTGGACACTGCTCGACGTCCTGGCCGCGTGGTGCGGGGTGTGGGTCGTCGCCGTGGTCTGCGCCCTGCACCTGCCGATGCGGCGGAAGAGGGCCCTGGTCGCCATCGCCGTGGTCGCCACCGCCCTTCGCTTGGCGGCCATGGCCAGTGGCCCCACGCTCTCCGACGACCTCTACCGCTACAGCTGGGACGGCCAGGTCCAGCTCTCGGGGGTTGATCCCTATCGCTACCCACCTCAGGCCAAGGCGCTGCGCCCGCTGCGGGAAGGCTGGTTGTGGCCCGACGCCGCCGGCTGTGCCCACATCCAGCGCCCTCCGGGCTGCACCCGCATCAACCGCCCCAGCGACCGGACGATCTATCCCCCCGTCGCCGAGGGATGGTTCGCCGCCGTCTTCCGCTTCGGGGGGGGCATCGACTCGCGCTACAAGCTCTGGCAGGGGGCGGGGTTGGTGACCGAGTTGGCCACCATGGGTCTGTTGACCGCAGCGCTCATCAGGCAACGTCGTGACCCACGCTGGCTGGCCCTCTACGCCCTGTGCCCGGCCCCCGTCGTCGAGGTGGTCAACGACGGCCACGTCGATGGGCTGGCCATCCTGTTCCTGATCGCCGCCTTCCTGGCCCTGTCGCCGCGCCGACCGGTTCCCGACAACGTCGAGCCCGAGCGGGCCGGTCCACCGATCGTCTCCACGTGGCGGGCGGCACTGGCCGGGGTCCTCATCGGGGCTTCCGCCCTGGTCAAGTTGTACCCGATCGTTGCCCTGCTGGCCGTGTGGGTGGCACCGGGCATCCGCTGGCGACACCGGCTGGCCTCCGGCGCCGCCGCCGTTGGGCTTGTGGCGCTGGGTTACGCCCCCCACGTCACTGCCGTCGGGATCAAGGTCCTGGGCTACCTGCCCGGCTACCTGAAGGAGGAGCACTACACCGGCACCTCCAGTCGTTTTCTCATGGCCGCCCTGTTCCACCTGCACGGCCACGCCGCCGAAGACGCAGCGGTCGCCGCCGTGGTCGTTACCGGTGCAGCCCTGATCATCAGGCGGCCTCCTGCCTTCCAGGCGGTGACGGTGCTCATCGGCGTCATGCTCCTCGCCGCCACCCCCGTGCAACCGTGGTATGCGGTGACCCTCGTGGCCCTGGCCGCCGTGGCCGGCAAACCTCGCTGGGGCCTCATCGTCGCCGCTGGCTACCCCTACTTCTTTGCGGTCATCCTCTCCGCCGTCCATCAAAGCGGCATCGGCCAGATCGCCTACGGATCGGCTGCTGTGGGCGTGGTGGCCCTCAGTGTCGTCGCCGTAGTCCGCCGACCGGCCGGGGGCGGCGGACGGGGCGGGGCGGAGCGGCCAGGGCTCGTCGGTACAGATCCAGGTATCGGGTGGCCAGGGCGTCGAGCGAGAAGTGCTGGGCCCTGACCCGAGCGGCGGCGACCATGGCCTCTACCTCGGGGCCCCCGGCCAGCGCCCGGCGGAGAGCAGCGGTCAACGCCACGGCGTCGCCCGGCGGCACCAGCACCGCCTCGATGCTTTGGCGGGCCACGTTGCGGTACCCGGCGAGATCGCTGGCCACCACCGTGCAGCAGGCGGCCATGGCCTCGAGCAGAACCACCCCGAAGCTCTCCCCGGAGGTGGACGGGGCACAGAATACGGTGGCGGCCCGTAGGCGACGAACCTTCTCGACCTCGTCGACCGATCCCAGCCACTCGATGCGCCGGTCACCGTCGGTCTTGGCGCGCAGGCGAGCCGTCTCCGGTCCCTCCCCGATGACCCACAACCGAACGTCGGGACCGAGACCGGACATGGCATCAACCAGCACGGCCAGCCCCTTGCGGGGCTCGTGACGACCGACGAAGACGATGGTTGGCCCCGCCGAAGGCCATGGGCGAGCGGCGTCATAGGTCGACGTGTCGATGCCGTTCCACACCCGTTCATAGCTTCCGGCCAGGGCGTTGTGGGCGGTGATCTCCGCCTCTTCGGAGACCGCGGCCCGCACGGTTAGGCGGGCGCCTATGACGCCGGCCAGCAGGCGCACCGCCCGATACCCGTGGCTCTCCCCGGAGCGATGGAACGTGGCCACCAGCGGCGCATCACTGAAGACCAGCGCGGTGAGCGTGGGACCGGGGACGAGCGGTTCGTGAAGGTGGACGACGTCGAACTCCTCGTCCCGCAGCGCCCTGATGGTTCGTAGGACGCAGGCAGGATCTGGGGCGATGGCGGCCACCGAGCCGTTACCAGCGGCGGGGACGGAGTTCCCCAAAGGAGTGACCGTAGCGTCGGGCGGCGGCCCGTCACAGGGTCCGAGCACCCGGGCGTCGACGCCTTGGCGCCGGAGAGCTTCGCCCAAGCCGAGAACCTGGCCCTGCACCCCACCTGGCAGGGTCAGGCTGTAAGGGCACATCAGGCCCACGCGGATCGCCTTCAGCGCAAATCTCCGGGCCGGACGGTTTTGCGGTCCACAGCTGAACCCTAACGGTCAGGGCGGCGACGGACGACCGGACAGGGACG
>JALZAH010000379.1 GCA_030948425.1 Actinomycetota bacterium | reverse complement strand
CGAGCTCATGTTGGCGTCCATGTTGGGTGCCCCGACCAGTTCCAGGATCACGTCGTAGGGCCCGTGGTCGACGGTCTCGGCGGGGTCGATCACGGTGGCACCGAGGGCGGTGACGCGGGGCCGGGTCTCACCGTTGCGCACGGTGGCCACCACCCGGGCCCCGGCGGCCATCCCGAGCTGCACGGCGGCGGTACCGACGCCTCCGGCGGCGCCGTGGACGCAGAGGCGCTCACCGATTCGTAAACCGGCCTGGGTGAACAGGGCGTCGTGGGCGGTGGTGAAGACCTCGGGGAGCCCTCCCGCTTCGGGCCAGTCGAGGTTGGCGGGGATGGCCATGGCCTCACGCTCGTGGATGACGGCCAACTCGGCCTGCCCGCCGCCGCCGACGACGCTCATCACCCGGTCGCCGAGCGCGAAGCGGGTTGCCTCGGGACCGTGGCCGACGACCTCTCCGGCCAGCTCCAGGCCGGGGATGTCCTTCGGCGCTCCCGGGGGAGCTGGATAGGCCCCCTTCTTCTGGAGGAGGTCGGCGCCGTTGAGACCGGCACTGTGGACCCGGACGAGCACCTGGGCGAAGCCGGGCTCGGGATCGGGATGGTCCCTGACTTCGATTCGACCGTCGGCAACAGTGGCGGCACGCACGATGGGGCTTCCTCTCTGGGGCTGGCTACGGGAGACCCGGGCGCATGCGATGACCCTACGCGTGCTCAGGGGTGAGCGGCGTCAGGTGAACGGCGTGAGGTGCCCGCCGTTGCCGGCCCGGCCTTCAGCGCACTCGGCCGCCGGCAAACAGGTCGGACCAGTAGATGCCCTCGACCCGGACGTCGGCGCCGGCATGGGGAGCGTCAACCATGCTGCCGCCTCCCACGTAGATGCCTACGTGGTACACGTCGGCGGGGGAGCCGAAGAACACGAGGTCACCGGGACGCAGGGCGTTGATGGCCACCCGAGCGGTGCTGTTGTACCGATCCTGGGCCAAGTGGTCGAAGCCGATACCGGCCGCCTGGTAGGCCTCCATGACCAGGCCGGAGCAGTCGAAGCTCGATGGGCCTGCCCCACCCCATTGGTAGGGCTTGCCGATCTGGGCGTAGGCATAGGCGATCGCCGCCGACACCCCCGAGGGCGGAGCCGGCGGGGGGGAGGGGGCGGTGGGAACCACCGGTCGGGACGCCACCGTGGTCACCGGTGCCGAGGTGACGGGGGTGGGCGTCGGGGCGGGATGAGAAGACGGCGAGGGCACGGCCACCGGCGTGGTGTTGGTCGGCCCGGGGGAGCCCGCCACGGTGGGCCCCGTTCCCGTGGAGATGGCGCCGGTGGTGGCCCCGCTGGTGGCGCCTGCCCGGCTGGTGGCATCTGCTCCCGTGGATCCTGTCCCCGCGGAGATGGCGCCGGCGTTTGTGCGACCGGAACCCGCCCCGGGGGAGACGGTGCCGGCGCTCGCCCGCCCGGCGGAGACGGCGCCTGCGCTCGAGCGACCTGACGAACGGTCCGAGCCTGCCGTGGGGCTGGAGGCTCCGGAGGCGAAGCGGGCCTGCACCACGGAGGCGGTCGCTTGGTACTGCGACGCCTCGGCCGCGACCACCAGGGTGGTCAACTGTGGCTGGGCCATGACCCCGTCGAGGGTGGTTTGCTCCTGGGCGCCCACCGCCTGGGCGGCCTGTTGGGCGGCTTGCAGCTGTTGGAGCGACGCCACCGCCGAGCTCTGCGCGGTCGAGAGCGCCTGAGCCTGGTCGCTCTGCTGCTTGCGGAGGTGCTGATAGGCAACGACGTCACGTTGCTGAAGGCCGGCCACCGCCGATGCGTAGCCGTTGATCAGGGACCGGTCGTCGGCGGTGTCGTTGACCACGTAGGTCAACGGTTGCCGGCCACCTTGCATGTAGGCGGCGACGGCCTGGTGGGCGAGGGTGGAGCTCGCTCTCGACAACATGGCCGACGTCTGGGTCAGCGACGCCTGGGTTCCTCGGAGCTGGTCGGCGATCTGGGCCAGGCGGATCTGGGCCCGGTCGGCCTGTTCTGAGAGCTGGTCGGCCTGGCGACCCTGTCGGCGGATCTGCTCGGCCAGCGACGCCGCCTGTCCGCTGAGGGAACCGGCGCTTCCCGAGACCGCAGTCGTCACTGCGGTGCTACCGGTGGCTGCGCCGGTGGCCGAGCTGGGAGATGTCGCCGTGCTGGTGGATGTCGCCGCCCACGCACTTGGCGCTGCCACGACGGTGCTCAGAGCCAACCCGGCGGCCGCACAGGCCACGACACCACGCCGGCGCCTGCCGCTGGTGCATGGCCCGTCCTCTGGTGATGCTGGTGGAGACGGCAAGGGACCCTCCTCTGGCCAAACCCGCAGGACTCGGTGGCGAAGAATACTCACAGCACCCACATCTGTCACTTCGGCCTCACTGGTAACAGGTCCGCCAGCTCCTGACCGCCGACCGTCCGGAGGTCCCTGCAGTACCGTCCGAGGTATGACCGAGTTCCGAATCGAGCACGACTCCATGGGAGAGGTGCGGGTCCCGAGCAACGCCAAGTGGCAGGCCCAGACGCAACGGGCCGTGGAGAACTTCCCCATCTCCGGCACGACGGTCGAGTCGTCGCTGATCGCGGCCCTGGCCACCCTCAAAGGGGCGGCCGCCCGGGAGAACGCCCGCCTCGAGCTGATTGACGCCGAGGTGGCCGACGCCATCGCCGAAGCCGCCGCAGAGGTCGCCGACGGGCGCTGGGATGCGGAGTTTCCCATCGACGTCTTCCAGACCGGCTCGGGTACCTCGACCAACATGAACATGAACGAGGTCCTGGCCACACTCGCCGCAGCACGGCTGGGGTCCAAGGTGCACCCCAACGACGACGTCAACAGTTCGCAGTCCTCCAACGACACCTTTCCTTCCGCCCTGCACCTGGCCGCCACCACCGAGATCGTCAACACCTTGATACCTGCCCTCGGGCAGCTCGCCGCGACGCTGAGGGACAAGGCGGGAGAGTTTGCCGACGTGGTCAAGTCCGGACGGACCCACCTCATGGATGCCACCCCGGTCACCCTCGGTCAGGAGTTCAGCGGATATGCGGCGGCGGTGGAGTACGGCATCGAGCGCCTGGACGGCGTCCTCTCCAGAGTGGGGGAGTTGCCGCTTGGAGGGACCGCCGTGGGCACCGGCATCAATGCCCCCCCCGAGTTCGCGGGAGGGGTCATTGCCAGGATCGTCGGGGTCACCGGTCTCCCCCTCTCCGAGGCCCGGGACCATTTCGAGGCCCAGGGTGCCCGCGACGCCCTCGTCGAGGCATCCGGGGTCCTGCGGACCATCGCTGTGTCCC
>JALZAH010000378.1 GCA_030948425.1 Actinomycetota bacterium | reverse complement strand
CCGCCCTTCCCGGCGTGCACAACACCAAGTGGGTGCGCGAGATCGACCTGAGGGCCTGAGGGTGAACAGACGCTGGCGGTCGTTCTACGGGGCCCACCCGCTCCACCTGTTGGCCCTCCTCGCCTGTTTCGGGCTGGCGGGCTACGCCAGCCTCCAGATATCCAGAGGACCGAAAACAGGGCGGATACTGGTCTGGTTCGTGGGCGCCATCGTGGCCCACGACCTGCTGCTCTACCCGCTCTACGCCCTGGCCGACCGCTCCTTCAGGGCGGCCCTTCACCGTCACAGCAGGAGCCCGGCCACCAGGGACCCGGCCGCCGCCAACTACGTCCGGGTCCCGGTCGTGTTGTCCGGAATCACGCTCCTCATCTTCTGGCCCCTGATCACCAGCCACTCCCAGGCGTCCTACCGGTACGCCACCGGCCTGGACACCTCGGTCTACCTCGGCCGCTGGCTGCTCCTGAGCGGCGCATCGTGCGCCGTCTCGGCCGTCCTCTACGCCCTGCATCTCAGCCGGCGGCGACGATGAGCTGGTACCCGCAGGCCCGGGACGACCGCGTACGTGGCAGTGCGGCGGCTGCTCGACGAGGGCGTCCGCCAGCTGCCCGTCATCGAGGACGGAGCGCTCAACCTCGGTGCTCGCCCGGCGTCTGGGCCAGGTGGGGCCGTGTCGGCGATGGCAGCGTGCCCTCGTTTAGCGACAGTCGGCTGTCGGGTAGAGCGTCGCCACGACGTAACGAGAGGCCGCGGAGGCTGCGTGTGCAGCGAGATTGGAAGAATCGAACGTGAAGGGACTGGCTATCGGTGCGGCGGTGGTGGCTGTGGTGGCGGCGTTCACCGGAGCGGGCTTCGCCGCTCAGGGCGCCGACCGGAAGGACGCGAGGTCTCCAACGGTCCCGACTACCCCCTCGGTGTCCACCGACCTCGGCGTGGTGCGCGATGGCGCCCGCGAGTTCGACCTCACGGCGAGTGAGTTCAGTCAGCAGATCGCTAACTTTCCGATCAAGACCGCCCGGTTTTGGGGGTACAACGGCTCGACCCCCGGGCCCACGTTGGTCGCCTACGAGGGCGAGGCCATCCGGGTGGTGCTCGACAACCAGCTTTCCGTGCCTACGACGGTCCATCTGCACGGCCTGCACCAGCCGAACGAGTTCGACGGTGTGGCCGGGATCAGCCAGCCCGACCCGGTCAAGCCGGGAGGCACGTTTACATACGGGCCATTCACGCCCCGCCACACCGGAAGCTTCTCGTACCACTCCCATACCACCACCGCGGTGCAGGACCTTCGGGGTCTCGACGGAATGATCGTGATCCTGCCGAAGAAGGAGTCGAAGGCCCAGCGCGTCGACAAGGACTTCGTCATGACGCTCCAGCAGTTCGCCCCGCCCGGTGAGGGTGAGCTGGTAGCCCCTTTCCCGCCTGGCACCGGCGACTTCCCCTTCTCCACGATCAACGGCAAGACCGGTGAGGCATCCGGAGGTCCCATGGTGATCTCCAAGGGGGACCGTGTCCGCATCCGCCTTTACAACGCCTCGAACCTGGCCCACTCCATGCACCTCCACGGCCACGACATGGTGCTGGTCAGCAAGAACGGCCACCCGGTGCCGAAGGTGACCGAGACCACCCAGAACGTGGCGCCCGGTGACTTCTTCGAGATCGAGTTCACCGCCGACAACCCGGGGAACTGGGTATTCCACTGCCACGTGCCGCACCACACATCGAACAAGATGATGGACGGATTCAACGGCGGGCCGGTGGGCATGACCCGGGTCTTCCACTACGAGGGCGCGGCTCCGGTGCCGCCCGGGTATTTCGCCTACGAGGGGTAGGAAGAGGGAGGCACGGTCCGTCCGTGAGGTGATGGGGGCGGGACCCTCGGTCGCCGCCGGGCTTGATGCCGGAAGGTGAGCCGTCGCCACCGCCGGGTCAGCCGAAGCGCTCGGCGTGGGCGGCGCGCACCAGCTCGAGATCGGGTGGGAGGAGGTCGGCTGCCTCGCACCCGGCGAGGACGAGGCGGGCCTGTTCGATGATGACCTCGCTCCGCACGGAGAGATCGAACGAGCAGAACAGCTGGACCCAGCCGCTCCGCCCGAACCGGCGCAACCAAGC
>JALZAH010000334.1 GCA_030948425.1 Actinomycetota bacterium | reverse complement strand
CGCCCCTGCTCGTACCACTCCCGGCCGAGCTCTCCACCCCCGCGAACGTGGGCGATGGCGAAGGTGAACCCCCGCTCCAAGAGGTTCACCCGCAGCGCGGAGAACGTCGGGTCGATGGTGATCTCGTAGGAGCCGTAGCCGTAGAGCAGGCACGGGGCGCTGCCGTCGACGGCGGCGTCGGCCCGGGCCACCAACGAGATCGGCACCTGGGTGCCGTCTGACGCCGTCGCCCACACCCGCTCCGTGCGGTAGTCCTCGGGGCGGTAGCCGCCTTCGACGGGCTGGACCCGGATGACCTCCCGGTGGCGAGCATCCAGGTGGTAGTCGATGCTCGACAGGGGAGTGGTCAGCGAGGTGTAGCCGAAGCGGTAGTGATCGGCATCCCAATCGGCGTTGAGGCCGCTCGTCAGGCTGAACACCGGGTCCGGTTGGTCGATCAACCATCCGCCGTCGACGGCCGGTCCGTCATCGCCGAGTGGTACGACCCTCAGCGCTTCGATGCCCGCCGAGCGCTCGGAGACGACCAGATGGGAGCGGAACGCCTCGACCGCCTCGATCTTGACCTCCGGGCGGTGATCGATCACCGGGGTCAGGTCATCCCAGTCGCCGCCCCCGGCGCCCACCCGGGCAACGGCGAAGTTGGTGGCGGCCACCGCATCGGCGCCGGGAGCGTTCGTCCGGATCAACCACACGTCGCCGGCGTCGGCCCACACAGCATGGTCGACGTCGTACTCGACGCCCTGGCGGCGCGGGAGCAGGACCGTCGGCGTGTCGGTGGGCCGGGCGGAGTCGACGGTCCTGGCCTCCGAGGTCATCTTCGACTCGGCGCTGACGACGATGAAACGCTTAGAACGGGTGAGCCCCACCGACACGAAGAAGCGCTCGTCGGGTTCGCTGTGCACGAGCGCGTCGTCTGCGGTGGGGGTGCCTACCACATGGCGCCACACCTGCCAGGGGCGCATGGCCTCGTCGGGACGCACGTAGAACAGGGTCCGGTTGTCTGCCGCCCACGCCGAGCCGTAGGTGACGTCGGCGACCTCGTCGTCGAGGTCGACACCGGTGTTCAGGTCCCGGAACCGCAGCTGGTAGTGCTCCGATCCGTCCGTGTCGGTGGCGTAGGCCAGGGTGGTGTGGTCGGGGCTGATGTCGAACACCCCCAAGGCGAAGTAGTCACAGCCGCCAGCCAACACGTTTTCATCGAGGATGACCTCCTCACCGTCGAGCGCCCCCCGCCGGACGGCGTCGGCCAGGTCGCAGGCCTGACGGGAGCGGCTGGGATCGGCCAGACGGCAGTAGGAGCGGTACTGGGCACCCTCGACCGTGCGGGTCCAGTACCACCACGGCCCGTGGGGGGAGGGAGCGGACGCGTCGGTCTCCACCACCCGGGCTCTGATCTCCTCGAACAGCGTCTCTTGGAGCTTGGCGGTGGGAGCCAGAGCAGCGTCGGTGTAGGCGTTCTCCGCCTCCAGGTAGGCGATCACGTCGGAGTCGTGGCGATCGGCCAGCCAGTACCAGTCGTCGATGCGCTCGTCGCCGTGGGCCACCAGGGTATGAGGTCGACGGGGGGCGGTGGGAGGATCGGGGGGGCGAGGGTTGCCGGCGTCGGTCATGGCCTTGAGCCTGGCAGGCGTCGACGTTTTAGGCGAGAGCGCTGGGCTCCTACGCTGGGGCGACCATGACCAGCCCGGCCGCGGATCTTCCACCCCAGGCGAGGGTCGCTGATCGCCTCCAGGATGCCGCCGACCTGGTGGCTCAGGGTCAGGAGGTCGTCCTGCTCGTTCCTGCGGCGACGGCGCCGGAGGCGATGACCGCTCTCGGCGACGGCGCCGGGCCGGGGCGGGTGGCGCTGTTCGTGGGCGATCCTGTCAAACCGTCCGACCATGCGGGGGCGGAGGCCATGGCCGCCGAGCTCTTCGGACGACGATGAGCTCCTGGGGCCCTGAAGACTCCGGGCCGAGCTCGACGGCCGCCGTCCTACACTGACCTCGGTCAGCCGACCCGACCCGGGGGATGTCATGCAGATCAGCACCATCTTGAGCTACGACAAGGGCTTCAGGGAGTCCGCCCGTCAGGTGGTAGAGATGGAGCAGGCCGGCCTCGACCTGGTGTGGGTGGCCGAGGCCTACGGCTTCGACGGACCCAGCATGATGGGGTACCTGGCGGCGCTGACCGAGAAGGTCCAGATCGCCTCGGGGATCCTCCCCATCTACTCCCGGACCCCGACCCTGATCGCCATGACCGCCGCCGGCCTCGACGCCCTTTCCGACGGCCGCTTCCAGCTCGGGCTCGGGGCGTCAGGTCCTCAGGTGATCGAGGGCTGGCACGGGGTGACCTACGACGCTCCGCTGGGCCGAACCCGGGAGATCATAGAGATCTGCCGTGAGGTGTGGGCCCGGGAGAAGCCGTTGACCCACGATGGCAGGCACTATCACATGCCCTTGCCCCCCGAGCAGGGTACCGGCCTCGGTAAGGCACTGAAGATCATCGCCCACCCGCGTCGGTCCCGGATCCCCGTGTGGATCGCCGCCTTGGGCGAGAAGAATGTAGCCCTGACCGCCGAGGTGGCCGACGGATGGCTGCCCATCCTGTTCATCCCCGAGCGGGCCAAGCTCGTGTGGGGCGATGCCCTTGACGCCGGCCGGGCCAAGCGAGACCCGGCGCTGGGGCCCTTGCAGGTCTCCGCCGGCACCATGCTGGCCATCGGCGAGGGCGACGAGGTGACGTCCCTGCGGGAGCTGGCCCGGCCCATGATCGCCCTCTACGTCGGGGGTATGGGAGCCAAGGGCAACAACTTCTACAACACCCTGGCCCGTCGCTATGGCTATGAGCAAGAGGCCGAGGAGATCCAGGATCTGTATCTGGCCGGACACAAGAAGGAGGCTGAGGCGAAGGTCCCCGCCGAGTTCTTGGAGCTGACCTCGCTGGTAGGGCCGGCCTCCTACGTCGCCGAGCGGATCGAGGCCATGCGCGACGCTGGCGTCACCCACCTGCAGGTGACGCCCATCGCCTTGGGCGAGCAGACAGCCGCCCACCTGATCGGTCGTCTTGGCGAGATGGTCAAGTCGTAACGACAAGGGGATCGCCACTACGCTGGGGCTCATGCCTCCCGCCGTCAAAAAGGCACCTCTCGATTATCTGTTCGCCATCGTTGTCGCGCTCATCGTCATCGGTACCAGCCTGGTCGTGGACCCCCCCACGACCAAGTACATCGTGTTCCTCACCGGAGTGGTCATGCTGATCGCCGTGCTGGCCACTGCTGCCAAGCCCGACAAGGCCCCCCCGACCAGGGACGGCCGGCAGGCAGGTTCGACGCCCAGGTGACTGCTGTCGGCGGAGCTCGACCGCCGAAATAGTCATCCGTCACGTCCTAGCGGGAGTTTCCTGGCTACGAGCTGAGGGTGCCACATATATCCTGTTCAGCAAGGGTTTTTGGGTTCCGGTCGCGTAGTACCTAACTGGCGTGTGGGCGGGCGTCGGGGGTGACGGCGATGGT
>JALZAH010000310.1 GCA_030948425.1 Actinomycetota bacterium | reverse complement strand
CCGCCCGTCTGGCCGCCGCCGACGAAGGCGCGGCCGCCGAGGCGGAGAAGGACAGGATGGCCCTTCTCGACGCCAAGGGGGCGGACGCCAACGCCGCCGACGCCCTGGTCCAGCTCATCGACAAGCGTCTGGACGCCGCCGGGAAGTAGCGAGACCGTCGGCGGGCCGTCCGGCGAGCGCCGGGTGGGAAAACCACGTGCCGGGGCGGCCCCGACCCGCCAGACTGACGTCATGAGCGTCGAAGTCCGCAGCATCGAGCCGTCCGAGATCCCGGCGTTCGGGGCGTCGACGGGGGTCCCGTTCCTTGACCCTGACAACGACGGCGACGTCGAGTTCTGGGCCCGGGTGGTCGAGCCGACCCGGACGTGGGTGGCCGTCGACGGTGGGCGCTTCGTGGGCAACCCCGACGCATCGGCGCCAAGGCATCCTCCGGCGCCTGATGGCCGAGATGCTCGATGACGGTCGCTGGCGGGGCGAACCCGCGGCCGGGCTGGTGGCCTCCGAAGCGGCGATCTACGGCCGTTTCGGGTTCGGCCAGGCGACGTCGGCCACGACCGTCGTGGTGGGCACCGACCGGTGTCGTTTCGCGGTCGAGGCTCCCGGCGTCGACCTCCGCATCGTCGACGTCGACGAGGCGGCCAAGGTCCTCCCCGATCTGTTCGACCGTCTCCGCCGGCGCCGGGCCGGCCAGGTCGACCGTCCCGACGCCACCTGGGCATCCGCCTTCGCCGACCGCGACCGCCGCCAGCAGGGGGGAGGGCGCTCACCTGGGTCATCGGTGAGGAGGGTTTCATCTCGTACCGGGCCCATCCGGTGCCCAACCTCGACGACTTCGAGCAGGCCCGCCTCGAGGTCCGCGACCTGAGGGGCGCCACCCCCGAGGTGGAGGCCGGGTTGTGGCGCTACCTTCTCGACATCGACCTGGTCACCGAGGTGACGGCGCCGCGCCGGGCCGTCGACGATCCGTTGCGGTGGCGGCTGAGCCACCCTCGCCAGATCCGCACCCGGGCCCACAGCGACATGCTCTGGTTGCGGCCCCTCGATCTGGTCGCCCTCCTGGAGGGACGGGTCTACGCCGCTCGCGGTCAACTGGTGATCGATGTCGCCGACCCGCCCGACGGGAACCATCCATGCGACGCCGACCTGGTCACCGGTCGGTGGTGCCTCGACGCCGGACCGGACGGTGTGGTGGTGCAACGGGCGCGCCCCGCTCAGACCGTCGACGTCCACCTGGGGATCGCCGAGCTCGGCGCCCTGTTCCTGGGTGGGGTCACTGCCACCACGCTGCCCGAGGCGGGGCGAGTGTCCGAGGGCCGTTCCGGCGCTCTCGGCGTTGCCGACCGGCTCTTCGCCGCCACCCCGTCCCCGTTGTCGTCCACCGGGTTCTGAGCGCCGCCGACCCCGCCCCCGTCGAGTCGTTGGATGACCAGGCGACGTGCTCGGCGCGACCCAGGGGTGAACACCACCCCAACAGTTGACATAACCCTGGCCACGCGGCCTCGGCGCCGCCAAGGTTGTCCCAGCGCGCCGGCGAAGGAGCCGGAGGTGCCCTGACCGCTCTTGTGAATGGAGGAGATCGCCATGCGCCGAACCCCTCGGACCCGCCGGTCCATGCGTCGTGCCCTGTGGGGGACGGCTGCGGCTCTCGCCGGCATCCCCGTGGTGGCCTGCCCGGCGGGGGCCGCCTCCGCCCCCACCATCCCCACCATCCACCCCGTAGCCTTTGCCCACGGGGCCGCCGCCCAGAGCCTCACTGACGACGTCACGGTCCTTGGCAACGACGTCTTCGTGACCTACCAGAACGGTGTCGGCCCCGACGGCTCGGCGTCGACGAGCGGGGTCACGCAGAGCAGCGTGGTCGAGTACGGCCCAGCGGGGAACACGGTCAGGACGTGGCAGATCACCGGGAGGGTCGACGGCCTCACGGCCGACCCGGCCCACAACCGGATCTTCGCCACGTCGAATGAGGACAACAACTCCAGCCTCTACGTGATCATCCCCACCCGCTCCAAGCCGCTGCACTACACCTACAGCCCGAACCCCGCGGAGCAGGCACCGGGCGAGGCCTCCCCGAACGGCGGGACCGACAGCGTCTCCATCGGCACTGACGGCTCGGTGTACGTGGCCCACTCCAACCCCGATCCCGGGGTTCCGAGCGCTGCTGCGGTCTTCCGGGTGACCCTGAGCGGGACGACGGCTACCTTGACCCCGCTGTTCCGGGTCAATGACCCGGCTCGCGACGTGGTCACCAACAAGCCCGTGACCCTGGGTCTCACCGACCCCGACTCCAACCGATTCGTCCCCGTCGGTGCCCCGGTCCTGCCCCGGACGCTGCTGCAGGTGTCTCAGGGCGACGGCCAGCTCATCATCGTCAACCATCCCCGTGCGGTCAATCAGAGCCTCAGCCGGTTGATGCTGAGCAACGCCGAGAACACCACCCAGCCCACCATCGACGACGTGATCGAGGTCACCGGGCCGGGCACCCTCTACGTGGCCGACCAGAAGGCGGGGACGGTGCAGGCGATCGACACCGCCGGATTCGCCCCCGGCAGTCTGGTGGTGGCGCAGCCCGCTGACACTGGCAACGCCGGCCAGCTCGGCATCCTCGACGCCAAGACCGGGAAGATCACCCACTTCCCGAACACCTTCACCAGCCCCAAGGGCTTGGCCTTCCTCCCGGGCCCAGCGACGCCCCCGCCCGCCACCCCCGAGGCGTCGACCGTGGTGGCCCTGCCGTTGGCCGCGGTCGCCATCGGTAGCGGGTTTGTGCTGCTCCGCCGACGTCGGGCCGTCACAGCCTGATCGTCGGCGGGTCCTGAGGAGCCAGCCGGGCGGGCCCGGACTCCGGACGCGCCCGGTACCGTCTCTGGCCATGGCCCCCACCGTCACCCCCCGCGCCACCGACTTTCCCCGCTGGTACCAGGACGTCGTCGCCCGGGCCGAGTTGGCGGAGAACGGACCCGTGCGGGGGACCATGGTCATCCGGCCCTGGGGCTACGCCATCTGGGAGCGCCTGCAGGCCGCCCTCGACACCAGGATCAAGGCGGCTGGAGCGGAGAACGCCTACTTCCCGCTGCTGATCCCCGAGTCCTACCTCCGACGCGAGGCGGAGCACGTCGAGGGGTTCAGCCCCGAGCTCGCCGTGGTCACCCAAGCGGGCGGCAAGGAGCTCGAGGAGCCGGTCGTCGTGCGCCCCACCAGCGAGACGATCATAAACGGCTCCTTCGCCAAGTGGGTGCAGAGTCACCGAGACCTGCCGTTGCTCATCAACCAGTGGGCCAACGTCGTCCGATGGGAGCTGCGGCCCCGGCTGTTCCTGCGCACCACCGAGTTCCTCTGGCAGGAGGGTCACACCGCTCACGCCACCGAGGCCGACGCCCGCCGCTACGCCCTGCGGATCCTGGCCGACGTCTACCGCTCGACCATGGTCGACGTCATGTCCATCCCCGTCCTGACCGGCCACAAGACCAAGCGCGAGCGCTTTGCTGGCGCCCTTCGCACGTGGACCTGCGAAGCCATGATGGGCGACGGCAAGGCACTGCAGATGGGGACCAGCCACGAGCTCGGCCAGAACTTCTCCCGGGCGTTCGGCACCCAGTTCGCCACCGAGGAGGGCACCTCGGAGTACGTGTGGCAGACCTCGTGGGGGGCTTCCACCCGTCTCATCGGGGCGCTGGTCATGACTCACGGTGATGATGGCGGTCTGCGCCTACCTCCTGAGTTGGCTCCCGTCGAGGTCGTCGTCGTGATGGTGCGCGACGAGGAGGAGACCCGGGCGGCGGCGGCGGCGCTGGTCGCCGAGCTGATTGCGGCTGGTCGGCGGGTGCGCCTGGATGACCGGGTCGACACGTCCTTTGGGCGCCGAGCGGTCGGTTGGGAGCTCAAGGGGGTCCCCGTGCGCATCGAGGTGGGACCGCGCGACCTGGCCGAGGGCCAGGTGACGCTGGTTCGCCGCAACCAGGGCACGAAGCGGACGGTCCCGCTGCGCGGGGCGACGACCGAGGCTCTGGCCGATCTCGATGCCACCCAGGCCGCCCTGTTGACGGAGGCGGCGACGGCGGCGGAGGCGCGCACCCGAACGGTGGACACCGTCGACGAGGCTGGGGAGGCCGCCGCTCAAGGGTACGGCCTGATCCCCTGGGCCCACCTGGGGGAGGAGGGGGAGACCCGCCTGGCGTCGTCAGGGATCACGGTGCGCTGCCTGCGCCGCCCCGACGGCACCCTGGCCGACAGCGATGGCGAGCCGGATCTGGTTGCCGTGGTGGCCAAGGCCTACTGACGGACACGGCGCAGGGCCTCGCCGCTATACTCGTCTGGCTGCCCGGAGAGGAGCGGCTCGGGCTGTACGCGGCGTGGGCCGCACCTGCGTGAGCAGGGTGCCCACGCTTTTGTTTGATCCTTGACGGTCTGGTGCCGAAGCGTTGCCAAGCCTTGGCGGTCGAGGTTGGTGACGAGATCGAGGAGGTAGAGATGGGTTCGACCGACAGCCTGGCTGGTCTGGCGCGTCCCCTGCTCAACGAAGCCGGTCTCGAGCTGTGGGACATCGAGGTTGGCCCGTCAGTGGTGCGGATCTTGGTCGATCGGCCCCAGGGCGTTGATCTCGATGCCCTCTCTGCGGCTACACGCGTGCTGTCTCCCCTGCTCGACCAGCGCGACGACCTGGTGCCGGGTGACCGCTACGACCTCGAGGTATCCAGTCCGGGCATCGAGCGGACGCTGCGGACCGCTGAGCAGTACCGCCGCTACATCGGCTCGCTTCTGACCATGAAGACGACGGTGGCCATCGACGGATCCCGGCGCTTCCGGGCCACGTTGTTCGCAGTGGCTGACGACGCCATCGACGTCGTCGTCGACGGATCCTCGCAACCGGTCACGGTGCCCCTCGACCAGATCGATCGGGCGCGCACGGTCCTCGAATGGGGACCCACGCCCAAGGAGGCCAGACCCCAGCCGGGCAAGGCCAAGCCGGGCAAGGCCAAGCAGGGCAAGGCCAAGCAGGGCAAGGCCAAGCAGGCCGCATCCAAGCAGGCAAAGCAGAGCCGTTCCAACCGGAGCCCGCGCCTCGCCGAGGCGACCAGTCCCGGTGCCACCGATGACAAGGACAGTGCATCATGAAAGACCAGTTCGCGTTCCTCGACGCCCTGCAACAGATCGCCAAGGACAAGGGCATCAGCACCGACGTCCTCCTCGACGCTCTCGCCAACGCCTTGGTGGCGGCCTACAAGCGGATGCCCGGGGCGGCGGAGGAGGCGGTGGTCACCGTCGATCCCGAGACCGGCGACATCCGGGTCTATGCCCAAGAGGTGGACGAGGATCGCAACGTTCTGCGGGAGTGGGACGACACGCCCAGGGACTTCGGGCGCATAGCCGCCCAGACAGCCAAGCAGGTGATCTTCCAGCGGATCCGGGAGGCGGAGCGAGACCTGAAGTATGAAGAGTACGCAGGTCGGGAGGGTGATGTCGTCACCGGCATCATCCAGCAGAGCGACAACCGCTACACGCTTCTCGATCTGGGCAAGGTGGAGGCGCTGCTGCCCCAGGCTGAGCAGGTGCCCTACGAGCGCTACGAGCACGGGGCGCGCCTCAAGGCCTACATCGTCGAGGTCCGCAAGACGACCAAGGGTCCCCAGATCGTCGTCAGCCGCACCCACCCCGGGCTCATCAAGCAGCTCTTCGAGCTGGAGGTGCCCGAGATCGCCAGTGGGGTGGTCGAGATCAAGGCGGCGGCACGCGAGCCGGGTCACCGCACCAAGATCGCCGTGTGGTCCAACGACTCCAACGTGGATCCGGTCGGCGCCTGCGTCGGCGCCAGAGGAGCCCGGGTGCGCATGGTCACCAATGAGCTGCGCGGGGAGAAGGTTGACATCGTTCCCTTCTCCGACGAGTCGCGCGAGTTCGTCATGCGCGCCCTGCAACCGGCCAAGGTCAAAGAGGTCCATCTCGACGACCTGACGGGCACGGCCACGGTGGTCGTCCACGACTTCCAGCTGTCCCTGGCCATCGGCAAGGAAGGCCAGAACGCCCGGCTGGCCGCCCGACTGACGGGGTGGCGCATCGACATCAAGAGCGAGACCCAGATCGCCGAGGAGGAGGCCTACGCCAACCAGGAGTGGGCGGAGGGCGAATGGGTGGAGAATGCCGAAGGAGAGATGGTCTGGCAGCCTGCCGAGGGTGGTGAGACCGTCTCGGCCGAGGCATGGTCAGCGGGCGCGGATGACAGCTCCGAAGACGACGGAGCTACGGAACCGGCGTCCGCCCCGGCCCCCGGTGAGGGTGTGGTGTCGGCGTCGGGGGCGCCCGGCAACGCTCCGCTGGAAGCCGAGCCTGCCGTGTCCGAGGCGCCACCTACGGTGGCCGACGGCGAGCCCGTGGAGCCCCTGGGGCCGCCGGGCGGGGGAGATTCGCCGGGTGGGGGAGAGCAGGCGTAACGCCCGCCCGTTCGCCGAAGCGGACCTGCGTCGGATGTCGGAGGACCACCGAGATCGGTCGGCTCGTACGCGTCAACCGGACCTCCGACGGTAGGCTGGTCCTCGACCGCCATGCCACCGGAAGGGGAGCATGGCTGTGTCGCACTGTTGACAGCGGTGTGATCCAGGCGGAATGCCTGGCGCTGGCGGAGAGACGCCAGAGTTTTCAACGTGCCTTTCGGGACTCCGTGGCGGCCTCGTCGATCATGGCGCTTCGTGAGGGGCATGCAGAACGTGAGAAGATGGTGCGTGACGTCGCCTCCGGCGCGACGTAGGAGAAGGGACTGACGGAACAACTTGCCCAAGAAGATCCGGGTTTACGAGCTGGCACGAGAGCTCGGCCTCACCAACAAAGAAGCGCTCGA
>JALZAH010000307.1 GCA_030948425.1 Actinomycetota bacterium | reverse complement strand
TCGCCGAGCGGATGACCAATCGTCAGATCGCCGAGCACCTGTACCTGTCGCCCCGGACGGTGGAGAAGCACGTCGCCGGCCTGATGACCAAGCTGGGTGCTGCCTCCCGCGTCGAACTGGGGAGGCGTTGGGGGTCGATCGGGTAGTCCCCTACCGATTCGGTCGAGCTCGCAGGAGGGGTCGCCGTACGGTGTCGAGGGCACGCTGAACGGTGCCGGCCATTAGGGTGCGCGCGACCAGCCAGCAACGGAAGGAACGGCTATGCCCGAGCGAGAGGGATACATCCCCGGCGTTCCCTGCTGGGTCGACACCAGCCAACCCGATCCCGACGCCGCCCTCCCCTTCTACACCGGGCTGTTCGGATGGGAGCTCGAGGACGCGATGCCCGCAGCGTCCGAGGGCAAGTACTTCATTGGTCGCATCCGCGGTGGCGCGGCCGCGGCAGTCGGGTCGATCCCCGATGGCGCGCCGCCGATGGCGATGTGGAACACCTACATCTGGGTCGACAGTGCCGACGAGGCGGCGAGAACGGTTCGCGATGCGGGCGGAGCGGTGGCCATGGAGCCCTTCAACGTCATGGACGCGGGGCGGATGGCCGTGCTCACCGATCCCGAAGGAGCGGCGTTCTGTGTCTGGGAGGCGAAGAACCACAAAGGTGCCAAGGTCGTCAACGAGCACGGATCGCTGAACTTCAACGGCCTCGCCACTCGCGACCCCGAAGGGGCCAAGGCGTTCTATGGCGCCGTTTTCGGTTGGAAGACGCTGGCTTTGGGCGCTGGTTCGATGTGGACACTGCCCGGGTACGGCGACCACCTCGAGGAAACAAGCCCGGGCCTTCGTGAGCAGATGGCGGGGATGGGGGCGCCCGACGGGTTCATCGACGTTGTCGCGGCGATCAATCCGTTCGCCGACGATGACTCCGAGACGCCGGCGCATTGGAGCGTGACGTTTGCCGTCGACGACGCCGACGCCACGGCGGCCAAGGCGCGCGAGCTCGGCGGTGAGATCGTCGCCGGCCCGTTCGATGCCCCGTGGACCAGGATGGTGGTGATCAAGGACCCGCAGGGGGCGGCCTTCATCGCCAGCCAGTTCGTCGCCGAGAACAAGGACTTCGAGGCGTAGCCGGCGAATCCACAACCGGCGGCCGTGGCTCGGCATGGTCGGGTGGGTTCAGGGCATAGTGAGTGGTACCCACCCACCTGTGGGAGGAAGTCGGATGGCAGGGAAACGAACCATTTCCGGCGGCGGAAACGGGCCCACCGTCAGCGACGACGCTGTGCTCCCGGCGACGCGGGCCCTGTCGGCGTTCATCGTCCCCTTCCTGGTCGTCGCCTTTGTGGTCCTCTACGGCTTTCCCCGGGAGACAGGCCGGCTGTTCGCCTGGACGATCAAACCGACCATGACCCCCATGACGCTCGGCGCCGTGTACCTCGGCGGCGCCTACTTCTTCGTGATGGCCTTTCGGGCCACCGAGTGGCACACCATAAAGGCCGGTTTCGTCGCCGTCGGGACGTTCGCCTCCCTGATGGGAGTGGCCACGATCATCCACTGGGACCGTTTCAACCACAGCCACGTGGCCTTCTGGTTGTGGGCGGGGCTCTATTTCACGACACCGATGCTCGTGTGGGGCGTGTGGTTGGCCAACCGACGCCGGGGGTCTGCCGCCGGGCCGGACGACGTGATGCTCGCCCCGGTGGCCCGGTTGCTGATGGGAGCCACCGGAGCGGTCGCCGTTGCCGCCGGACTGTTCCTCTTCCTCTTGCCGAACCGGGCGATCGATCTCTGGCCCTGGACCCTCACGCCCCTCACCTCCCGAGTCCTGGGTGCGATCTTCATGCTGGGGATCGCGTCACTGGGGGTCATCACTGATTCCCGGTGGACCTCCGCTCGCCTCATGCTCCAGGTCGAGGTGTTCATGTTGACCTTGATCCTCGTCGCCGCGGCCCGGGCCCACGCCGAGCTCGATTCCTCGAATCCCATGACCTGGCTGCTCCTCGTCGGCTTCCTGGGCGCCCTGGTGTCCGCCGCGGTGCTGTCCGTCACCATGAGCCCGCCTGGCGATCGGCGCCGACCGCAAGAGGCTCAACCATGAGCCGCGACTACCACTTCGTGACGGTGTGGCGGGTGGCGGGGACGATCGACGAGGTCAAGGTCGCCCTCGGCGACGCCCGGACGCTTCCCCGATGGTGGCCATCGGTGTACCTGGATGTCCACGTGGTCGAGCCGGGTGAGCCCGACGGCACGGGGGCCGTTGTCGACCTCTACACCAAAGGCTGGCTCCCCTACACCCTGCGCTGGACACTGCATATCACCGAGCCGATCACCGACAAGGGTTTTGCCCTGAGAGCCACAGGCGACCTGGAGGGCACAGGTCGGTGGACGTTCGAGCAGGACGGACCCGAAGTGGTCGTCACCTACGACTGGCAGCTTCATGCCACCAAACCGCTGCTACGCCGGCTGGGCTGGCTGCTGGAGCCGGCATTCTCGGCCAACCACAAGTGGGCGATGCAGCGAGGTGAGGAGAGTCTCCGGCTGGAGCTGCGACGGCAGCGTCAGAGCGAGCGTCCGGATGCCGCCGCTGTCCCGCCGCCCCCGCCGGCAACCTTCGGCTTCTTGCTGAGGCATGATCGCTGAGCCGAGAGGGAGGTCGTCATGGGCGGCCGAGCACTCACATGGCGTGTTCGCCGTCGAGCAGAGCTACTCGGCGTAGGAGTGAGCTAGGAGTCCTGATCGGCGATCCGGTGAACCGCCTCAGCGCAAGTCGGGGTCTCCGGGGTAAACGCGCCAAAGTGGCAAGAAACTCGGCTACTAACACGGGTTAGTTGACGTAGATCTCGGATGAGGTTCGCACGGACGCCCATCGCAGACGGCGGCGTCGTAGCCTCACGGTTCCATGACAACCGATCGGTCTGTGGTGCTGGACGTCGCCCAGTTGGAGGCGCTCCTGAGGAAGAGCTTTAACATCGGCTTGGACGTCGGCCGGGGCAAGGAGAAGGTCGACCTGGTCCGGTTGCGGCTGTCCAAGGCGTTGCTCGGCGCCGCCGAGGCCCAGGCCCTGGCGGCGGAGTCGATTGCCATCGAAGGCGGCGTGCCGACGGGGCAGATCGCCGAGGCGGAGGGCCTGGCCCTGCACGCGGCCGCGTTCAACGGCGTGCCCGATCCGGTCTTTCATCTGACCGCCCGGGCCATGGGCATCGTCA
>JALZAH010000256.1 GCA_030948425.1 Actinomycetota bacterium | reverse complement strand
AGTCGGCCCAGGGCCAAGAGCCCGCAGCCGGCGAGCATGGCGACGCCGATGCGCCAGTCGACGGAGAACCCGCTCCAGTACACGATGAGGTTGGCCAGCACGAACGCCAGGGGCGTCCAGATGTGGGCCTTGGGCAGCCGGTAGGGCAGCTGTGCGTTCGGGAAGGCTCGCCGCAGGGTGAGCACGGCGATGGGGGCCAGGGCGTACATGAAGAACGTGGCCGACGTGACGTAGCTGACCAGCTTGGACCACGACGAGCCGAAGGGCAGGAACAACAGGGTGCCCACGGCGGCGGCCAGAAGCACGCTGATCCACGGCACCCGGCGCTTGTTCAGCCGGGCCAGCCCGGTGGGGGCCACCCCCGAGCGGCTGAGGGCGAACGACAGGCGCGACGTCGTTCCCAGGTAGGCCAGGGCGGTGCCTCCCGGCGAGACGACGGCGTCCACCTGGATCACGGTGGCCAGCCAGGTCAGGCCGAGGACGGTGGCCAGGTCGTAGAACGGGCCGAAGCTGTTGGAGGCCAGGCTGGCCCAGCCCAGGGACTGGATCTTGTGGGAGTTGGTGGCGGCCAGGAAGCAGATCTGCAGGGCGATGTAGACGATGGTGCCGAGCACGATGGAGAGGATCACGGCCCGGGGCAGGTCGCGCTTGGGATTGCGGGCCTCGCCGCCGAACTGCACGGCCTGCTCGAAGCCCTGGTAGGAGAACAGCACACCCCCGGCCGACAGGCTGAGCAGGATCCCCTTGATCCCGAACGGAGCGAAGCCCCCGCCGCCCTTGACGCCCCCGAGCGTGAAGTTCTGGGTGTGGAACGCCTGGGTGAGGATGACCAGGATGGTCAGAAGAGGGACGGCGATCTTCCACATGACGATGATGTTGTTGCCTTCGGCCAGCCGCTTGACGCCGACCAGGTTGATGAACGTGAAGATCAGGATGAAGCCGATGGCGACGAGGACACCCTCGCCGGTCAGGACCTTCTGGCCGTGGACCTTGTGCACCAGTCCGGGCAACCAGTCCGAGCTCAGGTAGTTCATCGAGGCCACCGTCTCCACCGGGGCCAGGGCCACGGCCTGCAGCCATGACACCCACCCGGAGAAGAAACCCCCCAGAGGCCCGAATGTGAGGTAGCTGTAGCGGGCCGTCCCCCCGGCGAGGGGGTAGGCGGCACCGAGCTCGGCGTAGGTGAGGGCCAACACGATGCACACGACGGCGCCCATCACCCAGGCCACCAACACCGCCGGGCCGGCGACGGCGGCCGCTTCCTGGGCGCTGAGCAGCCACCCCGAGCCGATGACCGACCCGACGGAGACGAACGTCAGCGCCACGAGGCCCATCTCCCGGCTCAGACCCAGTTTCCGACCACTCTCGTCTACTGGCGAACCAACCGTTGCTTCGGCCACCTGACCCTCCTTCATCTGGTTGGACTCTGCCCCCCGGCAGGCAGTCGCTCGCCGGGCTGCGGGGCTCTTCGCCGAACATACGCGATCGGGGACCTCCGACGACGTCCAGATGATGAACGAGGTCACCTCGGGTAGCGGAGAACACGACTGCGACATTACGGTTCGCCTCATCACACCCGCCGAGAGGCCACGAGCGTCGACCGGTCGGCAGTTGCCGGTGAGGGACGGCCGGCGACCCGTCACCTTTCTGCTTCCTCCTTCGGAGGCAAAGACGGCGGGTGGGTCCGGGGGCTGGGCACCGACCAGCGGCTCGTTTGCGGGACTGGCGAGACAGCGTGGCGCGGTGATCACAGCTCTACAGGCGACCATGGCCGACGACGCCACCGCCGGTGCCCTGCTCGCCGTCAAAGGCCGGGCGTTGGAGCGCGCTCGGGCGGCCAATGACGCCCTCGTCGCCCACGACAACAAGAAGCCTGATCTGCTCGATTGGGTGGATTACAACCGCGGGACCCTCGCCGACCACGACCTCATCGCCACCGGCACCACGGGAAGGCTGATCGCCAATCGCTTCGGGCTGCCCGTCACCCGCCTGCTCAGCGGACCACTCGGAGGCGACCAACAACTCGGGGCCAGGATCGCCGAGGCCGGCGTCGACGTGCTGATCTTCTTCTGGGATCCTCTTGAGCCCCAACCTCACGCCCCGACGAAAAGGCCGTCTCGTAACCACTACCACCCTGGCTGGCACTCGCCAAGGCGGCCCTGACTGCTGAACCGCCGGCGACTGGTGGTCGATTAGCTGGGGCCATCATGATCACGACATGTCCTCGGAGTCCCGCCACATCAGCATGGAGATCCACCGGACTGCGGGCGTCGTCTACGACTACGTCTCGGACCCACGCCACCTACCGGAGTGGGCCGCCGGTCTGAGCGGGTCAATCGAACGGGTCGAGGAGCAATGGGTCGCCCAGTCACCCATGGGCCCGGTAACGGTCGCTTTCGCGGCCACCAACGACTACGGCGTCTTGGATCACGACGTCACCCTCCCTTCCGGAGAGACCGTCTCCAACCGAATGCGGGTGATCCCCGACGGCGACGACTCCGAAGTGGTGTTCACCTTGCGTCGTGGCCCGGGGATGACCGAGGACGCCTTCCAACGCGACGCTGATGCCATCGCCGCCGACCTCGACGCGCTCAAGCGACTGCTGGAGGGTCGCTAGTCCGCCCTCGGCATCAGCCCTGGCCGGCGCCTGATGGACGGCCGGCGCGGCGAGGGGGTCGGGAGCCGTGTCACAAGGAGCAGTGCGGTACGGACACCAGCGACCGTCCACGACGTGCAACGCTGGCCGGGACGTACAACGCAGTTCGCCCGTGCGGGCGGGGAAGGGCAAGCATCGTTCATGGAGCGGAGTGCTGTTTCACCGGAGACGCTCGCAGCGCAGGCCCTGGGGGAGGTGGACACCGCTTCGGGCGGTCTGGCGCCGGTTATCGATCCGTCCACGAACTACGAGCAGGCGCCCGATGGTTCCTCTCGTCAGGGCCGTGCATATACGCGGGCCGACAACCCGACATACGAACACGCCGAACGGCTCCTGGCCGCCCTGGAGGGTCCCGGCAGCGCCTGCGCACTGTTCGCTTCGGGGATGGCCGCCGCCACTTCGGTCTTCCAGTCCCTGCTCCCCGGCGACCATGTACTGGTCTCCCGGGTCTTGTACTGGGGGGTGAGGAAATGGTTGGCCGAGTTTGCCCTCACGTGGGGCCTCGATGTGGAGTTCATCGACACCACCGATCTGGCGGTGGTGGGGTCAGCGCTCCGGCCGGGTCTGACCCGGCTGCTGTGGGTCGAGACGCCGGCGAACCCGATGTGGGAGATCACCGACCTGGCTGCATTGTGTGATCTCGCCCACGCCGCCGGGGCCCGGGTGGCAGTCGACAACACGGTGTCGACGCCGGTGCTCACCAGGCCCTTGGAGCTCGGTGCCGATCTGGTCGTTCATTCCGCCACCAAGTACCTCAATGGCCACAGCGACGTCCTTGCCGGCGCCGTGGTGACTGCTCGACTCGATCCATTCTGGGAACGGATCCGCTCGTGGCGGCGAAACGCCGGTGCGGTGCCCGGACCGTTTGAGGCGTGGCTGTTGCAGCGCGGCATGCGCACACTGTTCCTGCGGGTGCACCGGGCGTCGGACAGCGCCTTGGCCATCGCCACGCATCTCAGCGGGCATCCTGTCCTGACTGCGGTACTCTATCCAGGGCTGGCGTCGCACCCGGGCCACCACATAGCGGCCCGTCAGATGCACGGCGGGTACGGCGGGATGCTGTCGATCCGGCTGGCGGGCGGAGCCGCAGACGCCAGAGCGGTGCTGGCGGCCGTCGGCGTGTTCAAGCGGGCCACATCCCTTGGCGGAGTGGAGAGCCTCATCGAGCACCGAGCCATCACGGAAGGACCATCGTCGCCGGTGCCCGACGATCTGCTGCGCCTGTCGGTCGGCATCGAGGCCGTCGACGATCTGATCACCGATTTGGAGGCCGCACTGGACTCGGTCAGCGGGCACAATGCTGCCGTCCCGCCACCGACCACACCGGGTCAAGAAGCTGCCCGGTGATGGACGATCTGACCGTCAGGGTGGCGAACGCACTCGCTCGCAGCGTTGTCCCCTCCGTCATCGCCCGGGGGGGGAACGTCCGGGTAACCGACGTCGTCGACGGGGTTGCCATCTTGGAGGTGACCGGTTCGCCGGGCGCAATGGTCCCGCTGGTCTCGCGCGTCGAGGCGCTGGTCCTCGCCGCCGTCCCTGAGATCACAGGAGTGCGCATCGCCGGCCCGGACGATCAACGGGTCCCGCCAGCCGGGAGCCTCGCCGAGCGCGCCCGTCACATTCTGGGCCTGCAGGTCAACCCGGCGATCGCCGCTCATGGCGGTCATGCCGTCGTGGAGGTTGTCGACCAGGGCTGGGTCCGCATCCGTCTCGAAGGGAGGTGCCAGGGCTGCAGCCTGGCGGAAGTAACCCTTCGCCAGGGCATCGAGCCCGTGTTGCGGGAGCGCCTCCCGGACATGATCGGCCTCGTCGACGTCACCGACCACGCGTCGGGGACCCAGCCCTACTACTCAGCAAAAAAGCGCTGACGGCACCGCCAGCGTGTTGCAGCGTCCTGTTCTGGCTGGTCCATGGGTGAGTAGGCGCCTCCCACTGGGGCGGCGTGGCACGAGGTGGGACCGCACCAACCGGAGAGGAAGGGCAACATCGAACTCCTGCCCTACGCATTGCGGGGTCGAGCACCCGCACGAGCCCTCCGCCTGCCGCCGTCGCCGCGTCGAAGTGGTGACCGTCGCCCGCGCCGTTGTCGAGGTCGACGTCGACATGGAAACGTCGAGGAGGTCGTGTCGCACCCGCCGCCGGTCGGCTCGCCGCGGTGGCCGCCTTCACCTGCTCAAGTAGGGTGTTGCCTTCCCAGCCACCCGGGCGCTGCGGAACTGTCGACCGAACCGCAACCAAATCGCCGTCTGGAGAAAAACTCCAACCCCGGCAGTCCCACAATTGAGCGTGTGCCGGTCTTCGATCCCCGCCTCCGACCCGACATGGCAGTATGGGAGGGTGTCTTTTACCCGCCTGGTGCACCAGGTCCAGCGTGTCGGCTTCGGGGAGCGAACCCACTTCGGCGACGGGGCACTCACCGTATCGACTGATGACGCCCTACAGCTGCTCCACGACCCGGCGCTCAGAGATCTACGTCTCTCCTGGGTCTCACCGAATGAGAGCGCCCGTATCGTCAAGATCCTCGACGCCATAGAGCCTCGGACCAAAGGGCCCGGTGGGGGCGGCATATTCCCTGGATTCCTGGGTCCTGCCCGCCTCCAGGGCAACGG
>JALZAH010000015.1 GCA_030948425.1 Actinomycetota bacterium | reverse complement strand
CCCACTACCAGTACAGGCAATGTGTGGGCGGTGGCGGTGAGCACGGATCCGGCGGCGAAGCCGGTCAGGCAGGCCACGAAGACGGGGGCCCGACCGACGGCGTCGGACAGCCGGCCAAGCAGAGGGAGGACGACGGTGTAGCCGAGGAGGAAGCCGCTGATGATGGGTGTGGCCTGCTGCAGGTGGTCAACGCCGAGGCCGACCCCGGCCATGATGGACGGCAGGACGGCAACGACGACATAGGTGTCGGCCGCCGCCAGGAGCACGGCGGCGGCGGCGAAGCTCAGCTGACGGCGGGAGCGACCGGCCGCATCGCCGCTGAGCGCCGGGCGAGCGGGCTGGGGCGTGCCGATCCCCAGAGGCTCAGCTCGTGGGGATGGCAAGGGCGACGTGCTCGCCGTAGTTGGTCAACGTCACGGTGAACGACGACGACGCGGTGGTCTCGATCGGCCCGACCAGGATGATGCGGCGCAACTGGTGATCGGACGGGTTGATCATCGCCTTGACGGCCACCGGCCGGGACGGGTCCTTGTCGGGCAGGACGGTGATGTCGGTCCCCGGTACCGACCCCGAGACCACGTCGAGCACCTCGCCGTTGATCCGGGTCTGGCCGCCGGAGACGGTCCGGCCGGTGTCGCTGAGGATGCTGCTCAGCCCCCCGTTCGGGCTGATCAGCTTTGCCGGGTTCGCTACCCCGAACGACGACGGGTCGGTGGCTGTGTAGGTCTTCTGGAATGGCAGCTGGGCGTAGAACTTGCCGGCCCCGGCGGCCACTTTCACCGGGGCCTGAAGACCACCGACGTTGACGGTGAACGAGCCCACCAACTTGTCGGGCCGGGCCAGGTCACCTTCGCCGCCGACGATCGTGGTGCCCGATCCCGGAGCGACGTTGGCCGTCGTCAGGGCGAAGTGAAACGCAGGGGAGTGGTCGATCGCGGCCTTGGCGCCGTCGAGCAGGCCCTTGGCCTGAGCCGACGACAGCTTCGGGGACGAGGCGCAACCAGAGACGGTCATCGCCGCCACCGCCACCAGCGCCGTGGCCATGACCGTCCCCCGGGTGCGCACGGCCCGAGGATACCGCCGGTACCCACGCTGCGCCCCCACCACCGGGTTACGGTGGGTTCATGACCACGGCAAGCGAATTCGACCTGATCGGCGACCAAGGCCGCATCGTCGCATCCAGCTGGTCGGCGCCCGAGCCGGCCTTCGTCGTTTTGGTCAGCCACGGCTACGGCGAGCATGCCGGGCGCTACCAGCATGTGGCCGATCGCCTGGTCGGGGTGGGAGCGGTCGTCTACGCTCCCGATCTTGCCGGCCACGGCCGCAGCGACGGTGAACGAGCCTTGGTGAACGACGTCGAGGTGCTGGTGGACGACTTCCGTCGGGTGGCCGAACGGGCCGGCGAAGAACATGGTGCGCTGCCGGTGGTGGTGCTCGGTCATTCCATGGGCGGCATCGTCGCCACCCGCTACGCGCAGCGCTATCGCAGCGAGCTGGCCGCCTTGGTGCTGTCCGGACCGGTCATCGGTGGCAATCCGCTGTTGGTGGATCTTCTGGCTCTCGATCCCATACCCGAAGTGCCGATCGATCCGGGGATGCTGTCGCGCGATCCTGCGGTGGGGGAGGCTTACATGGCGGATCCCCTCGTCTATCACGGCGGCTTCCAGCGCCAGACGCTCGAAGCGTTCGTCGGGGCCGTTCAGACCATCGCCGAAGCGGGTGATCTCGGCGACCTGCCGACGTTGTGGATCCACGGTGAGGAGGATCCTCTCGCTCCCTATGACGCCACCGCTGCGGCCATGGAGATTGTCGGAGGATCCATGTTGGAGCAGAAGAGGTATCTCGGCGCCCGCCACGAGATCTTCAACGAGATCAACAAACAAGAGGTCCTTGACGACGTCGTCTCGTTCCTCCGCAAGGTTCTGGGCGCAGCCGTGACGGCCTGACGGAATGCTGATCGCAGGTTTCCGACATCGAGGAAACCTCGACACTCCCTGTCGGAAACCTGCGAGACAAACGCCCGGCGATGGGTGAAGCTGACCCGCATGCACGACGACGCGGTGCGCTGCCTGCTAGCGGTGCGATCCAAAGACGCCCGTTTCGACGGGTGGTTCTTCACCGCGGTGGTGACCACCGGAATCTATTGCCGACCGAGTTGCCCGGTGCGACCGCCGAAGGCGTCCAACATGCGGTTCTATCCGTCTGCGGCGGCCGCTCAGCAGGCCGGCTTTCGGGCCTGCAAACGATGTCGGCCCGATGCCAGCCCCGGCTCCCCGCAGTGGAATGCGCGAGCTGATGTCGTCGCCCGGGCCATGCGCATGATCGCCGATGGGGTCGTCGATCGCCACGGGGTGGGGGGTCTGGCCTCTCGACTCGGTTACAGCACTCGCCAGGTTGAACGTCATCTGCAGGCCGAACTGGGAGCCGGTCCTCTGGCCATCGCTCGCGCTCAACGAGCCCAGACCGCTCGCGTCCTCGTCGAGACGACATCGTTGCCCATGGCCGAGGCGGCACTGGCCGCCGGATTCTCCAGTGTGCGCTCCTTCAACGACACCGTGCAGGAGGTGTTCGCCACCTCGCCCAGCGATCTTCGCCGCCGATCGGCCGGTGGCGGGCCGGTGACGGCGCCGGGCACCCTTGCCCTACGCCTGCCCTTCCGTCAGCCGTTGTGCCCCGACAACCTCTTCGGTCATCTGGCCGCCACCGCCGTGCCCGGCGTGGAGGAATGGCGCAACGGCGCCTATCGCAGGACCCTGCGCCTTCCCCACGGCTCGGGGATCGTGACCCTTCGCCCCCACCCCGATCACATCGATTGTCGCCTGGCGCTCAGCGACCTGCGGGATCTGGCGGTGGCCATCAGTCGCTGTCGCCGGCTCCTCGATCTCGACGCCGATCCGGTCGCCGTCGACGAACACCTGGCCTCGGATCCGCTTCTCGCCCCTCTTGTCGCCAAAGGTGCCGGTCGGCGGGTGCCGCGCACCGTCGATCCGGATGAGCTGGCGGTGCGGGCCGTTCTCGGCCAGCAGGTGTCGACCGCAGCAGCTCGGACCCACGCCGCTCGGCTGGTGGCCGCCCATGGTGAGCCCATCGTCGATCCGGACGGCGCCCTGACCCGTCTCTTCCCCGACTGTGAGAGCCTCGCCGGTCTGGATCCCGAAACCCTGGCCCTACCCCGATCCCGCCGGGCCACGCTCAGCGCCCTGGTCACCGTGCTGGCCTCTGCCGAGATCGATCTGGGTCCGGCGACCGACTGGGAGCGGACCCGCGCTCAGCTCTTCGCTCTCCCGGGTTTCGGGCCGTGGACGGTTGAAACCATAGCCATGCGCGGCCTGGGCGACCCTGACGCCTTCGTGGCCGGCGACCTGGGCGTGGTGGGCGCCGCCCGGGCCCTCGGCCTGCCATCCACGCCCGCCGCCTTGCGTGCCGCGTCGTCGGCGTGGCGTCCGTGGCGGGCCTATGCGGTCCAACACCTGTGGGCGACAAGAGATCACGCGGTCAACCGCCTCCCTGCCTGAGGAGCCCGCCAACGACGCCGTCACCAAAGGAGCCCCATGACCGAACACCGTCATCGCCTGCACACCGAGACCGACAGCCCGGTCGGCACCCTGACCCTGGTGGCCACCGACGGAATCCTCAGCGGTCTGTTCATGACTGATCAACGGCACCGTCCGCCGATCGAGGCCTTCGGACCTCGCGACGCATCGCCGTTCCCTGAGGTCATCGACCAGTTGGGGCAGTACTTCGCCGGCCGGCGGACAGACTTCGATCTGCCGTTGGCGCCTCCCGGCACGCCGTTCCAGCACCTCGTCTGGGCCGCTCTTGGTCAGATCCCCTACGGAGCGACGGCCTCCTACGGACAGATCGCCGAGCGGGTCGGCCGAGCGGGTGCGGGGCGCGCCGTAGGGCTGGCCAACGGCGCCAACCCGATCGGCATCGTCGTTCCCTGCCATCGTGTCGTCGGTGCCGACGGCAGCCTGACCGGCTACGGAGGCGGTCTGGAGCGCAAGCAGTTCCTCCTCGACCTGGAGCGGCGGCGGGCCACCCCCGACCTGTTCTCGGCGGCGAGCCACCCCTAGCAGAGGGTCTGCAGGTCGCTGGGGCCCACACGGTGACGGTGCGGAGAAGGCGGCGGTCCCTGCCTACGCCTGAGGCTCCCGGATCGACTCGACACCGACCGGGAGAATGACAGGATGCAGACCATGACCGAGGCGTTCATTGTCGATGCCGTCCGCACCCCCCTGGGCCGGCACCGCGGGACCCTGGCCCAGGTGCGCCCTGATGACCTGGCCGCCCTGGCGGTGGCCGAGGTCGTGCGCCGGTCCGGACTACAAGCCGAGGCGGTCGAGGAGGTCGTCCTCGGCTGCGCCAACCAGGCCGGGGAGGACAACCGCAACGTGGCTCGCATGGTCGTGTTGCTCGCCGGACTGCGGGACGAGACGGCCGGGTACACCATCAACCGGCTCTGCGCCAGCGGCCTCACGGCGGTGGCGTCGGCGGCCAACTCCATCAAGGTGGGCGACGCCGACATCGTGGTGGCCGGCGGTGTCGAGTCGATGACCCGGGCGCCATGGGTGGTGGCCAAGCCGGCGAAACCGTGGGCGCCCCCGGGGGAGATCGCTGACACCAGCTTGGGGTGGCGCTTCGTCAACCCCATCTTCGCCGAGGCCGACCGCAGCGTGCCCGCTGGGGCCGGACCCGAGGTCCGCAAGATCACCCTGGGGATGGGCGAGACCGCCGAGGAGGTCGCCGTCGCCGACGGGATCAGCCGGCAGGACAGCGATGCGTTCGCCCTCCGCAGCCACCAGCGGGCGATTGCGGCGATCGACGGGGGCCGCTTCGAAGCCGAGATCGTGGCCGTCCCTTCGGGCGACGAGGTGGTCGCCGTGGACGAGGGTCCACGGAGGTCCGCCACCGTCGAGCAGCTCGCAACCCTGCGCCCGGTGTTCCGCAGAGACGGCATCGTCACCGCCGGGTCGGCCTCGCCGTTGTCGGACGGCGCCGCTGCGTTGATCCTGGCCAGCGAGGAGGCCGTGGAGCGCCACGGCCTGACCCCTCGGGCCCGGGTGGTGAGCAGCGCCAGCGCCGGTGTGGCCCCCCACGTGATGGGACTCGGTCCGGTGCCGGCGACGGAGAAGGTGCTCGATCGCAGCGGTTGGAGGCTCGACGACATCGATGCCGTCGAGCTCAACGAGGCGTTCGCCGCCCAGAGCCTGGCGGTCATCCGCCGTCTCGGCCTCGACTCCGAGCGGGTCAACGCTGACGGTGGCGCCATCGCTTTGGGCCATCCCCTCGGCTGCTCAGGCGCCCGGTTGGTGGTCACCCTGCTCGGCCGTCTCGAGCGAGAGGGAGCCCACAAAGGACTGGCCACCCTGTGCGTTGGCGTGGGGCAAGGCGTGTCGCTGCTGGTGGAGAGGGTGTAGAAGATCCCACGGGCCGGTGGCCGGGGGCTGGTCCCCGACGCACGCCTGCGACGCCCGCGTGTACCTGGCCGACATCGCCTGCCTGTGTAGGCGAGGACTGATCACCGCTTGGCCACGCCTCGTGTTGGTGATAACTTCACCGCAGCGACACGTTGAGGGGTAGACCACAATGCGGGCGTCGCTCAAAAAACCTGACCAACATGACCACTTACCGTGATCTTCCCGACGTCTCCGGTGTCAGCTGGGTGGACCGCGAGTTGGACGTGAGGCGGGTCGGGGCGTTCGATGTCGGTTACTACGAGGTAGGTTGCCTTTCACCTGACTCAGGAGACAGAACCTGTGACTAGCAGTTCGGCGACGACCAACAGCACTGCGGCTCCCTTGGAGTTCCGTGAGGCCACCAAGCACTACTCGGGCACGAAACATGCAGCCGTAGACGGCCTCTCCCTTACCGTACCGGCGGGTGAGATCTGCGTGCTGGTCGGCCCTTCGGGCTGTGGCAAGACCACGGCCATGCGCTTGGTGAATCGGATGATCGAGCTGACCAGCGGCGACATCCTCATCGATGGTGCCACGGTGCTCAATCGGGACCCGTCCGACCTCCGCCGGGAGATCGGCTACGTGATCCAACAGATCGGGCTCTTTCCTCACCTGAGCATCACCCACAACATCGGTGTGGTGCCGAAGCTGCTCGGCTGGGACAAGACTCGCATCGAGGAGCGTTCGGCTGAGCTGCTCGAGCTGGTCGGGCTGCCCGAGGAGATGGGTGACCGCTTCCCGACCCAGCTCTCGGGTGGTCAGCGCCAGCGGGTCGGTGTGGCCCGCGCCTTGGCCGCCGATCCTCCCCTCATGCTCATGGACGAGCCCTTCGGGGCCATCGACCCGATCAACCGAGACCACCTGCAAAACGAGTTCCTGCGCCTGCAGACCGCCATCCGCAAGACTGTCGTCTTCGTCACCCACGACATCGACGAAGCCATCAAGATGGGCGACCGAATCGCCATCCTGCGTGAGGGCGGCGAGCTGGTGCAGTACGACACTCCTGGGGAGATACTGGCGCATCCGGCTGACGACTTCGTGGCCCGCTTCGTCGGTGCCGATCGGGGCCTCAAGCGTTTGGCCCTCACCAGGCTGGCCGACATCGACCTGATCGGTGCCACGACGGTCAGACAGGGCGAAGCACTCGACGGCTCACGCGACCGCCTGACCGACAACATCGGGGTCGTTCTCGTCGACGCCGACGGGCGGCCGCTCGGCGTGGTGGGTCCCGACGGGCTGGCCGGTGGCAGCGTCAGCCCCTCAGAGGCCCGTCAGATCGACCAGACCGTCACGACGACGACCACCATGCGCGAGGCGCTGTCGCTGATGATGACCGACTCGCTGCGTCCGCTGCTCGTCCTCGACGGTGACGGCAAGGTCGCCGGCTACGTCTCCATCGAGCTCATCAACCGGGCCCTGCATGCCGAGGCCGCGGACGCTCGGCGAGACAAGGTCACCGAGACCCGATGATCGCCGTTGCCGTGCCCGCCGCTGGCGGCCCGGTCATCCCCCACTACGGCACGTCGAACTCGTGTGTGCTGCACAACGGGACCTTCTGTTGGAGTTGGTTCACCCAGAACTGGTCATCAGTGTTCCAGAACCGGCTCATCCAGCACATCGAGCTCACCGCCCTGGCCGTGGCCATCGGCTTCGTCATCGCC
>JALZAH010000237.1 GCA_030948425.1 Actinomycetota bacterium | reverse complement strand
GCCCGGCACCGGGCCCGGCTCGACGTCGAGGAGACCGCCACCCGCGCCCAGGCTGCCCGCCTCGCCGCTAACGAGGCACTGGCCAGGGTGGCCGCCGACGAGCGCCGCCAGGCCGAGGCCATGGAGCAACACTCCCGTCTCGACGTGCTCGCCGAGGACGCCCGCCATCTCGGCCGTCTGGCCGAGTTGCTCAACGCCTTCCGGAACACCCAGGTCGCGGCCGTCGGTCCCCGACTGTCGGTGCAGGCGGCCGAGCTGTTCGGCGAGCTCACCGATCACGAGTACGACCGCCTCGAGGTCGACCCCGACACCTTCGAGATCAGGGTCAGCGACGCCGGACTCCTCTACGACATGGGCCGGTTCTCCGGCTCGGAGATCGACCTGGCCAACCTGGCCCTGCGGGTGGCCATCAGCGAGCACGTCCGGTTCCAGTCGGGCGGGGCCGTCGGGTTGCTCGTGCTCGACGAGGTCTTCGGCCCCCTCGACGACGACCGCAAGGACCGCATGCTCCTCGCCCTCGACCGGCTCCGGGGCCGGTTCCGCCAGGTACTCGTCGTCACCCACGACACCGAGATCAAACACCAGCTCCCCAACGCCATCGAGGTGGTGAAGCTTCCCGGCCGCCGGGCCACGGCTCGCCTGGTGTCGGCCGGGGCCTGAACCCGCCACGCTGTCCGACGACGGCCTGCGGTCTGGTACAACCGGGAATGACCTGGATCTTCGACCTCGACGGCGTGCTCTGGCTCGGAAGGGATGCCATCGGCGGTTCCTCCGCAGCCGTGGACCAGGTTCGTGAGGCCGGCCACCGGGTGTTGTTCCTCACCAACAACTCCTCGAGACCGGTATCGGCGATCGTCACCAAGCTGACCGACATCGGGATCGCCGCCGAGGCCCACGAGGTGGTCACGTCGGCCCAGGCGGCCGCCTCGCTCCTCGAGCCCGGCACTACGGCGGTGGTGTGTGCCGGAGTGGGTGTCGAAGAAGCGTTGGACGAGCGAGGCGTGGAGGGCCTCGCCGAGGGGCCGGCCGACGCCGTCATCGTCGGCTACCACGAGGAGTTCGACTACCACCGGCTCACCGTCGCCTACCGGGCGGTGTGCGGGGGAGCCCGGTTGATCGGCACGAACGACGACGCCACCTACCCCACTCCCGACGGTCCCGTCCCGGGCGGCGGCGCCATCCTCGCGGCGGTGACCACGGCCACCGGCTCTGACGCCGAAGTGGCGGGAAAGCCCTACGAGCCCATGGCCGAACTGGTGCGCCAGCGCCTGGGTGACGACCTCGACGGCGCCGTGCTCGTGGGTGACCGCCCATCGACCGACGGCTTGATGGCCCAACGCCTCGGCGTGGCCTTCGCTCTCGTTCTCAGCGGTGTCTCCGGGGCCGACGACGTGCCCGAGGACCCCGAGCCCGAACACGTGGCCGACGACCTGAAGACGCTGGTGGACAAGCTTCTGTCCTGACCAGCCGTCGACAGGATCCAGAGACCCAGTTGTCGGAGGGGCCGCTCAGCTGTCGGCGTACACCCACGGGTCACGGGTCAGATCGCGCACGCGCGATGCGCACTCGTCATTGATCGCGGTGATGACCAATGTGGCCTTGCCTGCTTTTTGGGCACCCGTGACGGCGACGTCGTAGCTGCCGTCGGTCTGTCCGCATCCTGAGGTCTGTACCTCGATGCGACCGTCCTGAAGAGTGAAGCGTCCGTCGGAGGCGCCCCCGCCGTTGGGGATGATCAAGGCGATGGTGCCGTCGCTGCGGAGCTGCAGGGTGCCGAGGTGGGCCGAGCGATAGATGCCCGAGACGTCGGCGGGGCCCGCCGGAGTGCCGGCCGCCGGCGGCTTGACGTTTTCCATTTTGGCCATCCGCTCCTGGGTGCCGCACCCGGCCAATGCCACCAGGACCGCGGCCGACACGACGACGTGCTTGATGCTCATGCTGAAATCGTTGCAAACAAAGGGCTTCCGCGTCCATACGGCGGAAGAACCCTTGGAAAACAAGGGGATGCTTGACCTGCGGTTGCCGTTGGGATCAGATAGGCGACGTCTCGGTCCTCGAGGCGGGAGGTGGTCGGCGACCAAGTCAGGCGTGATCGACAGCGTGGCCGCAGCCGGTGGTGAGGCACGACGTCGAAGCAGGGGGCACCGGCAAAC
>JALZAH010000236.1 GCA_030948425.1 Actinomycetota bacterium | reverse complement strand
TGTCCAAGAAGCGGGCACAGTACGAGCGGGCCTGGGGCACGATCGAGGAGATCAAGGAGCGCGACGGGGTGGTGTCGGGGCCGGTCATCGAGATGGTCAAAGGCGGCCTGATCCTCGACATTGGCCTGCGGGGCTTCCTGCCAGCGTCGCTCGTCGAGCTACGCCGGGTCCGAGACCTGCAGCCCTACGTGGGCCGCAACCTCGAGGCCAAGATCATCGAGCTCGACAAGAACCGCAACAACGTGGTCCTGTCCCGTCGAGCATGGCTGGAGGAGACGCAGAAGGAGCAGCGCGACGAGTTCCTGGCCAACCTCAAGCCGGGCGAGGTGCGTCACGGCACCGTGTCGTCGGTTGTCAACTTCGGTGCGTTCGTGGACCTGGGGGGCATGGATGGCCTCATCCACGTGTCCGAGCTTTCGTGGAAGCACGTCGACCATCCATCCTCGGTGGTGGCCGTCGGTGACGAGGTCGAGGTGCGGGTGCTCGATGTCGACCTGGATCGGGAGCGCATCAGCCTGTCGCTCAAGGCCACGCAGGCCGACCCATGGCAGGAGTTCGCCAACGCCCACCGCGTCGGCGAACTGGTCTACGGCCGGGTGACCAAGCTGGTTCCCTTCGGGGGGTTCGTGCAGGTCGGCGAGGGTATCGAGGGTCTGGTCCACATTTCCGAGATGGCCAACCACCACGTCGATCTGCCCGAGCAGGTCGTCACCCCCGGCGAGGAGCTGTGGGTCAAGATCATCGACATCGACCTGCAGCGACGTCGCATCAGCCTGTCGATCAAGCAGGCGGCCGAAGGCGGGGAAGTGGCTGCCGAGTATCGCGACGCGTTCGGCGAGCACGCCTACGACGAGCAGGGCAACTACATCGGCGCTGCATTCGGTGACTTCGAGCCCGAGTCCGAGGCCCAGCAGGCATGGGCCGAGTATCTCGAGGAGAGCGGTGGGGCGCCCGCCGGCGACACCGTCCCGGAGAGCAATGCGATCTCGCCGAGCGATGCGGCCCCAGTCACCGAAGCGCCGGAGAGTGGTGCCGCCGAAGCCGAGGAGGGTCCGCGGGCTGAGATCGACCCCGCCGGCAGCGAGCTGCCGACGACCGAGCCACCCACGACCGTCCCGCTCTCGGAGCCGCCAACCGGGTGATGGTCAGGCTGGCGGTGAGCGCCGCAGCTGCGGCCGCAAGAGCCCGCCACCCGGGCCAACTGTCTCCGGGTTGCAGGTCGAGCGGTGGTCCCAGGCGATCTCGCGCTACCAGACCCATGCCAGGCTGCCGGCGTGGACGCTGGCGACACCGCCCCTGCTACCAGGGCGTCCGTAAGCTGGTAGCTGAGCGCCGTCCGGTGGCAGAGACGCAAAGATGGATCACAGGTGTGCGGAGCGTCTGGTGCCGATGTCGGTAACCATTGACGACCGCGCCGCGGCCAGGGCCGAGTCTTCGCTCGGAGGCCGGTAGCCCTCTTCGGCCGCCTCCAGAAGGCGTCTGACCTGGTCGGCCGGGTAGCGCCGATGGCCACCGGGGGTGCGTACCGATGGGATGCGGCCCTGCCGGGCCCACTCCGAGACCGTGCGTTCGGAAACCTGGAACAGCTGGGCCACATCCACCGTGCGCAACAGCTGCCCACCGATGCTGGCCGGCACCTCGGTGCCGTACAGATCGTTGAGCAGGTCCCGGCGCCGGCGCTCTTGGCTTTGTTCAGTCACCTATATCACCTCGGCATATGCGGGAGAGGGTTCACTTCGGAGGTCGTCGGTTCAGGTCGCGGGCCGCATACGCCCTTCCACCGTCGCGACCGGTGGGCCATATGGCAATAGTCCGGATGGACTATTTCGAGTCTGGTCACCTCGGGCCAGCCTTTCCTTGTGCGCCGTTGTTGCCTCGACGAGGGGCCCGTCAAAGGCGACCGCTCGTCTACGGTACGTCGATGCTGTTGGTCGGTCTCACCGGGGGCATCGGGAGTGGGAAGTCGACGGTGGCCGCCGGGCTTGCCGAGCGCAGTGCCGCGGTCATCGATGCCGATGAGATCGCCCGTCATGTGGTCGAGCCCGGAGGCCGGGCCTATCAGGCCCTCATCGACCGTTTCGGGGCCGAGGTGCTTCAAGACGACGGGACGCTTGACCGCCCGGCGCTGGCCGGAGTGGTGTTCTCCGATCCGTCCGCACGTGCCGACCTCGATTCCATCACCCACCCGGCGATCGGTCAGGTCATGGCCGAGCAGGTCGGAGCGCTGGGCGACGCCCCGATCGTCGTGCTCGATGTGCCCCTCCTGAAGGTAGGGACGGTGCGGTCCTACGGACTGGGAGCGGTGATCGTCGTCGACGCTCCGACCGAGGTCGCTGTCGAGCGGCTGGTGGGTTGCCGGGGCTTCACCGAGGCAGACGCTCGGGCCCGGATCGCCGCCCAGATGAGCCGACAGGAGCGGCGGGCGCTCGTGGACCTGGTGCCGGCCGGCTTGGTCGTGGACAACGCCGGCGACCGTCGGGCGCTCGAAGCGGAGATCGACCGGACCTGGGCGTTCCTGTCCTCCCTGATGCGAAAATATTCGTGAGTCACTGTTCGGGTCTGGGCGCGCCGGGTTGGGGTGCGGGGCGGAGCCCCGCTCGG
>JALZAH010000204.1 GCA_030948425.1 Actinomycetota bacterium | reverse complement strand
CGGCCGGCGCGACCACGCCTCGAGGCGATCACGTTCCTCGTCAGTCAGATCGATCAGAACAGCTGTAGGAGTAGGCATGACCCACTCCTACCGTAACTGCAAACTCTTTAAACCAACGGGACACTAGTCGATAGGAGCGGAGCGCGCCCTGCTCTGCTTATTACACGAGTGCGACGAGATGCTCGCTTCAACCGAAGCAGCCACGCCTGCGGTGACGCCGACGGTGTCGCTCGGCCGGCTGAGGAACGGTATGCGCCGGGCGGTCGGCGGCCAGTGCTTGTCGCGACGGCACCAGGAGCGACTCAGCGACGTGGAACCTCCTTCCGCAGTTCTCAGCGGGCCGTGGGGGCGGCAGGAACGCTCGAGCAACAAGCAAGGGCCGACCAGACGGATGCGACCGTCCGGCCGCTCCGGGACGGCTAGTCGACCCGACGGATCGTGATCAGGTCCTCTACGTCTATTTCCTCTAGCGAGCGGTCGGTCGTTAGGTCGGCGTATTCAAGTGCCTCGGCGATCTCAGTACAAGCGCGTGACGTGAGCTCGTGACGATCGAACGCCCGCAACAGATCCCGGACCGCCATCGTCCACGGGCCGAGCGCGTCGACGTGGGACCGGAGTTCGAACTCAGGGATCCCCTCGTGTCGGCTCAGCGTTACCTCGCCGTTGATGTCTAGGTCGTCGACCCTCGGGCGGCAGCGGAGGCCGGCCTCGATGAGGGTGTCTTCGATCTCGTCTAGTGCGGCTCCGGTCAGGATCTTGCGGTCGAGCCAGACCAGGAGTTCGCGGACGGTCATGGTCACGGCGCCGTCGTGTGCTGCGACGAGCAGCGCGAGGCGGAGGTCAGGCGGATCGGATTCCTCGGCCGCATGAGTTGCCGGCTGGGGTTCGGAGGTTTCGGCTGAGGCGGAGTCTCGCGAGCCGTCGAGTCGGGCCAACGCCTCGGCTGCGAGCTGACGAACGAGCGGCACTAAGTCGCTTAACGCCGCGACGAGCGCTGGTCTGAGACCTTCGCTGGGACGATCGTGCGCCACCCGAGCGGCCTCTGCGCGAACATCGTCGCTCCGATCGGCCAGCGCCTCTGCGATCACCGGGTCATCCGCTGGGTCGTGAAGTCGTCGTCTCCCCAGTGACCCGATAGGCATTTCCGTCCTCGACCATATTGCGGGACATCCTCGGTCGAACCTACAACGTCGTTGCCGTCTTTCCGGACGGCCTCCGCATCCGTGGAACCGAGATCGGCATTCAGGATTGGGGCTGGCACGCTCTCTCGACGCTCGGCGTTTCTGCTGAGCAAGATGATCGGGCTTCCCCGGGGATTTCAAGCCTGCCGCGGTCCGATGCACCCCCGCGGTTCGCTGGCCACCCGATGCGTTCGTCTGTAGTAGACGTTTCCTCGCCACCTGATGTGAGGCATTTTCCAGCCGCCCTGCAAGAGACGGTTGGGCAAGTACTTCAGGACCACCCAGAGCTTCCGGTTCCGGGAGTGGATTATCCATCGTGGGTGACCGGGTGCCTAGGGCAGCTGGATGCGTCGGTCTGGTTTGTCGCTGAGAACCCGAGTGCGACGACCGCGGGCATGCGCCAGGATGCTTCAAGTCCTGAGATGCAGTGGTCGATCAGTCCGGGCGATCGTCTGTTTCGGACGATGCTTGTGCGCCATGGATTCAAGCTCGGAAGCGAGGACTCGCCTGGAGGCTGGCGCTGCTACCTCACGGACGTTGTTAAGTCCGCTTTCGTCGTGAACGATTGGAACAAGGTCGGTTCCCGTCAGCGCAAAGCGGTTTCGGAGTGCTGGGCGCCCGTGCTCGAGGAGGAGCTGAGGCTTGGACAGCCGCGGGCCATAGTCACCGTGGGCCGGAGAGCTCAACAGCTGCTAGCGCACGTCGAAGCTAGACGACTACTTCCGTCGTTATGGAAGGACGCCGCGCGCTTCCATATCGAGCACTACGTCTCGATCGCATCTCGGCCGGCAAAAGGCTTGCCCGCGCAAGATGCCGGCCGAATTGCTCGCTGGGGCCACGAATTCGCAACGATCTCCGGATTCTTGCCGGGCGAACCGGGAGAAATGGAGATATATGCGCCACCTGACGCAGCCGATTACCTGGATGGACCCATGCCAAAGTACCCGGAAGGCTCAACCTTTGAATTCGACGGCAAGAAGACTGACATGAACTCGTTCGAACAGTTCCTCCCTGAGCAACGCGAGCGGAAGCGGGAATCGACTTGAGCTGGCCAGTGCATTCGGAAGCCGAGCCGACCTGGTGGTCCATTTGGTGAGTGGTTCTTTGTGCGAGGACAACGGCGCCTTTCCGCAAAGCGCCGGCGTCCTCCTGCACCGAATGGGATCGCTCTACGGCCTGCACGGTGAGCTCGCGCCAGTCCGTCGGGTCCTCGAGCCTCTGCCTGCCGTTCCGATGGAGGCGTCGGTTTCACTGCGTCCCGGCGCACCGTCCGAGTTGCGGTTAACGGTCGGGTTCGAGCCTCGTGTCAGCGATCCGGACGCTCGTGGGGCGTTGGTGTCGGCCTTGTCTGGCCTCGGGGCCGAACGCGTGTGCGCGGATGTGGACGAGGCGCTGACCACTGTGGCTCCTCCGTCCGGACGGCGGCGACTGCTTCGAGCGCTGGCGGTCCGCACCCGCAAGGGCGAGCCGCTGCGTCCGCGGGCGGGCGCATGGGTCGGGGGCAAGACCGCCACCGAGCGGTCGGCCCGCGTCGCGAACGCTATGCGGAGGGTCGGGCTCGACCAGACCGCCGCTCTCCATGAGCGCCTCGTTACCGAGCTGGCGGCCAACCCCTTCAGCGCGATCGTCCCGTACGGGCTTGGCTTCGACGTCCGTCCCGATCGCGTGCTCGGAGCCAAGACCTATTTCGTCTGTGAATGGGCCGAGGTCGCCGTCGGGTTACTGACAGGCCGGCTCGGCGATGAACTGCACCTGGAGGGGGTGCACGGCTTCGAACTGCTCGCCGATTCGATTCGCGCCGACGCTCGGCGATCCCGCTGGCTGATGGAAGTGTCGTTTGAGCTTTCCGCAGATCCTGCCCGGGGTACTCGTGCCAAGGCGTACCTGCTGCCGTTCAGCCTGGCAGCCGACGACGCGGAGGGACACATCGCGATCCTCCGGCTGGCTCACCGGCTCGCGCTCGATCCGCGCCCCTACGAGCAGCTCGTCGAGGCCGTCTGGCCCGGCGGACTCATACCCGATCGGCCATGCTCCTTCTCGGTCGGCGTGAGCGCGGACGCGCGCGGCGCCTCGCTCGACGTCTACCTCCTGAATCCGGGGCGTCCGGTCCCGGCCGCAGGCTCGGTTGGCTAGCTCACCGGGGGTCCCATGGGGAATTGCCGCCGCTGGCCGCATCAAGTTCGTCGTCGGAGATTGCTGCGCGGTCGGCGGGGATCACGATGTAGGCCTGCTGAGGCGTCTCCTCGAGCACCTGGATGTTGACCGACTCCGGCACGGTCATCCCCGTTTCCTCGGCGACCGCGGCGCGCGGATCGGTCCTGAGTCGCTCACGAAAGCCCTCATCGGAGGACGCCCGGGCGACTAGCCTGGCCTCGAAGTCACGGCGGGTTGGGGCGGTTGCGTCAGTCATCTGTTCTCCCTCTTGGCGGTACGTGGATCCGACGTCTCGGACGGTAGCGATGTCGTATCAGGATCGCACCGATTGGGTCAAGCCGCCCCGACCGAGCACGCTGGTCAGGCGATCTGGCGCCGGGCCAGCGCGGCGAATAGGCCGTTCTGCGCCATCAGCTCGTCGTAACGACCGTGCTCGACGATACGGCCACGATCCAAAACCAGGATTCGGTCGGCTGTTTGAATGGTGGAGAGGCGGTGCGCGATCACGATGCGCGTCGCCTGCAACTCATCCAGCGCGGCGGTCACCGAGGCCTGCGTTCGGTTGTCGAGCGCGCTCGTCGCCTCGTCGAACAACAGCACCCGCGGTCGCACCACGACCGCGCGGGCAATCAGCAGGCGCTGCCGCTGGCCGCCGGAGAACGCCGCACCTTCGTCTGAGACGAAGGTCTGCATCCCCATTGGCATGCGCTCAATCTCCTCGGCGATCCCCGCGACGCGCGCCGCCTCCCAGGCGTCCTCGATCGTCAGGTTTGCTGCGCCGACGATGTTCTGGAAGATCGTTCCGGAAAGGATGCGGGCGTTCTGGATCACGCAGCCAAGCTGGCGGCGGACCGCGCGGGCATCGACGTTAGCCAAGCTCTGGCCGTCATAGGAGACCGTTCCGGTTTCCGGTGACTCGAAGCCGAGGAGCAACCGAAATACCGTGGACTTGCCGCCCCCGGAGGGACCGACGATCGCTACGAACTCGCCTGGGGCCGCGGCGAACGAGATGTCGTCGATGATCAGTGGCCCCTCGGTGCCATAGCCGAAGGAGACGTGCGCGAGCTCGACCCGCCCGGTCAGCCGACCGGGGTCGGCCTCGCCCGCCGCGACCTCGGTGGCGCTCTGGACGATCGGCTGCGCGCGTTCCCATAGCACCGTCGACTGGGTCACTGTCGAGAACACGCTCACCAGGCCCAGGATCGCGGCGGCGGTGGTTCCGAACGCCGTAGTGAAGGCGACGAAGTCCCCGACGGACAGTCCGGTGTCGGCGCCTTCGCCCACCACCAGCAGGACAAGAGCGATCGCGAGCGCCTGCCACGCGGCCGCGAACGCCGTGAGCCCGGCAAAGACTCGCTGGCTGTCGACGAAGGCTGCCTTCATGCGGCCGAGCGTCTCCGCCCACCGCGCAAACGCGCGGTCCGCCGCGTTGGCGACGCGAAGCTTCGGCACAGCACCGAGAATCTGGAGTGCCAGCGCCTGCGTCTCGCCGCGGGCGGCCTGGAGCCGACGCTGGTGCGGGATCTGCCGGCGAATGACCACCGCCAACACGGCCACCGCGCCCAAGAGCATGCCCAGCGCGAGCAGCCCGAGCTCGACGTTGAGCAGCATCACGTACGCCAGGTTGAAGAGCGCGACCAGGAGTGCGACGAGCGCGGCCGTGACCGAGGAGGTCAGGCTCTGGCGGATTGTCTCTACCCCCAGCGCCCGGGTGCCGAGATCGCCGGTCGAATAGCGTCGGAAGAACGACGCCGGGAGGTCCAGCAGGCGATCGATCACGGCGGCCTGGCTGCCAGTCGCGGCGCGCCCCTCCACTCGCAGCAGTGCCAGTCCCTGCGTGAGGAACGCGGTCGCGGTTCCCAGCGAAGCTCCGACGAGTACGAGGGCGATACCGAGCAGCTGGCTCCGATCCCCGTCGGGAACCACTCGGGTGAAAATCGTTCGGGCCGCGATCGGCGTCGCGAGCGAGAACAAGCCCAGCACGATCGACGAGCCCAACAACCGAAGCAGATCCGTCCGCGCCGGCAGCAGCCCAAGTCGTGCCAGTTGGCGGCCGGTGACGGGCCCTGGTCCCAGGCTCGGGTACAGCATATAGGCCGTCGGGCCGAGCGTCGTTGCGGTGTCTTGGTCGACTCTGTAACGAGCGCCGCGTGCGGGGTCGAAGCGCTCGTAGCGCCCCCTGCGGCGAACCAGCGCGATCGGCCGCTCGCTCTCGTCGACGCCGACCAGAGAGCCGACATCACGTTGCCACCAGCCGTCGTCCAGTCTCACCTCGCGGAATCGAAACCCCGAGGCTCGTGCGACCTCCCGCAGACGCGCGACGAATGAGCTGCCACGCAGCACGGCCGGCTCGATCACGTTGAGGCCAAGCGGACCTCCGGCGATTCGACATGCGGCGGTTATTGGGCTCTCGCCTGCCTCGGCGACGCCCTCACGGCGCCGCTCGACGACGTTCGCCAGATCCTCGAACACGCGTGCCCTCTGTCCGCGCTCAGCTTCTCGTCGCTGCGCGAGCATGGCCTGCTGGCGCTCGTCCGCCGAGCTGAGCTGTCGGCTCAGGCCGCCCAGAAGAGCAGCCCCAAGCGC
>JALZAH010000185.1 GCA_030948425.1 Actinomycetota bacterium | reverse complement strand
GGGCACGACAGCGACGCTGCGGTGGAAGGACCCGAATGGCATGCAGTTTCCCTACGTCGTCCAGGTCGTCGGTTCCCAGAGCGTGCATCAGACCGACACCTCCACCCAGAGCGTCATCGCCGGCCTGTTGGCGACCAAGGGATACTGTTTTGCGGTCGGCGCCGTCTACGCCATTGGGTCCGTGGCCTACGCCGCACCGGTGTGCATTCGGGGGGCGACAGCGACATCAACGACAACGTCTACGCCGGGGGCGTCCGCTCCAGGAGTGCCCGCACCGGCTCGCTGACCACTGTCTCGCTCAGCGGCTGCGGGCTTCCTCCCCAGTGGATCCTGCGAGCTCGGACGGCCGTCCGCTCTTCGGGCGGTCGCTCTTCGGGCGGTCGGTTCGTCGGGGACCGCCGGTGGCCAGGTAGCGGATCCGCAACCCGGGGGATATGGCTGCGCGCAGCGCAGCGACGGCAGTATCGCTCATCTCCCACGCCACGGTCGCCGAGTTGTCATCGCCGGCCCCGGCGTACACGCTCAGGTCGACAAGGGAGCCGAGGGAACGGACGGGTGCCTCGGCGTCGCTCGTCGCCTTGCCGGCCTCCACGGTGATCTCCATCGGGGTCAGGGCGGAGACAGCCGGGTTGAAGGGAGCCAGGGCGTCGAGGACCTCGACCCACGCCCCAGTGATGCGATCTCCGGGGGGCAGGGCTGGATTGCGGCGCCGGGTCCGGCGCCGACGTCGAAGCAGGAACTGGGCGCCGACCGGGCTGGCCAGGGCGACGAGGAGCACCACGGGGATGGCCAGCAACCACCACGCCTTCGAGGCGTGGCCCTGGGCGCCGGCACCGCTTCCCGGGCCGTACTGACCGTTGGGGACGGTGGATCCCGGCGAGTTGGCCACCGTGCCCCGCACCTGGTTGATGCCGGCGTCGTTCTTGCTGACCGTGGTCGACGGTGATGCCGCGCCGGCCGGCGATCCGTTGCTCGACGTTGCCGGAATGGGGTCGAACGGTACCCAGCCGATCCCGGCGAAGTCGACCTCGGGCCACACGGTGGCGTCGCCGCCGTGCACGGTGGTGAGGCCCGAGGAACGATCCACCGAGCCCGGCAGGAACCCCACGGCGAGACGAGCCGGGAGCCCGGCGGTGCGGGCCATCAGCACGTAGGCGGTGGCGAACTGTTCGGCTGTGCCCTGCTTGGCCATGGCGAACTGCTTGAGTCGTCCGCAGCTCGAGCCCGGCGTGGCTGCCGGGTCGCTGCTGAAGCCGTTGTTGTCGGCCAGGGCCGCCTCGAGGGCGAACGCCTGCTGGTCGGGACGGCCGAAGCGAGCCGTGGTCTGGGTGGCCAACTGCGACAGGCTGGCCGGGAAGCATGCCGGGACCTGGGTGAGGGCGGCGTTGGCGCTGCTCACGGTGATGCCGGCGCCGTCGAGGGCCTGGCGTGACGGTGCCGGCAGGCGGCTGGTCACCGTGAAGGTCCGGCCCTGGGCGCTGGGCGAGGCGATCAGGATCGACGTGGCGGGATCGTAGGCCAGGTCGGCCGGTCGCACCCCGGTCGGTAGTCCTGTCGTCGGGATCCACGGGCCGGTGAGGCCGGCGATGGTCAGGCGATCGGTGCTCGGCGGGCCGAGTCGCGACGCGTCCACCCCGGCCGGCACGTCGAGCACGGTCCCCGCCCGGATGGCGTGGGCGTCGGTCGTCCAACCGCTGCCGTCAAACACGTCCAGACTGACCAGTCGCCAGTCGGTGGGGCTGCTCAGCCAGTTCTGATCGACCTGGCCGGAGAACATCACTCGGTCAGGTTGACCACTGCGCTGGGGGACGAGGTCGAGGGGGTTCGGCGCCGAGCCCAGGTCGACGGGGGGGGTGAGCGAGGAGCGCAGGTCGACCGGTGCTCGGCTGGTGGCCAGAGGCCACGTGGTCCCGACGGCCAGGGCGATGACGACCACCACCGCCCCGGTGATCAACGCTGCGGCGCTGCGGGCCGGAGGCACCCAGGCCACGCCGATGTCAGCCGGTCGGGACACCACCAGCAGATAGGCGCCGGCCAGGACGGCCGGGGCGGCGCTCACGGCGATTGCCGAACCCGGACCGTGCACCCCCAGAGCCAGGGCCACGAGCAGGACGGCCCCGGCCGGGATGAGTGCCGCCAGACCGGGGTGCTCTCGGCTACCGGCGAGCAGAGCGACGGCCACGGCCAGAGCGACAATGCCGGCCAGGACGGGCAGGCGGTCGGCGGTGGGGGGCGCGGGGACGCTGGTGGTGAGGATCTTGCTCCACCCGCCGAAGAGGCCTCCGACTCCTTTGGAGATGGCTCCGCCGAGCCCACCGGGGCCGGGGTTGGCGGAGATGGCGTCGCTCACCACGGCGGCGAGGAGGGTGGCCACGATGATCGACCCGCAGGCACCGGCCGTTCGCCACGACTGGGCCGGGAGAGCCTGATGGGGGCCGGCCGCCCCGGCGTCGGTCAGCCACGCCGGCCCCGGCTCGATGGGTTGCTGCTCGGCGGCCGCCGGGCCGGCGGGCGATGCCCTGGCATGGTCGCCACCCAACAGGAGGAGGCGGGCGAGCATGCCTCCGAGGGCGCCGATGACCAACGAGACGAACAGGGGCACCGCCACGGTGGAGAACCCAAAGACCCTCCCGAAGGCCACGCCGGCGGCCAGGACGGCCAGGACGGCTGCGCATGCCGGTACCAAGCGACCGGTGCCCAACGTCGCCCACGTCCTCCGCCAGCCACCGTCGGAGGGAGCACCGTCCTGCGCGCCGCCGTCTGCGGAGGCTTGTGCTGGCGGACCGGCCGGAGGTGCGGTCACGGTCATCAGCGGGTTCCCGATTGCCACAGGGCCAGGACGGCGGGCGCCCCCCGAGCCTGGCACACCTCGAGGTTCCCGACCCGGCGGGCCGTCGTGTCCGACGTGCCGACCAGCAGGGCGGACACCCGCCGATAGCGGCCGCTCAGGGTGTCGAGCTCGCTCACGTTGTCGGAGAGCTTCTCGCCGCTCACCAACACGGCGGTGCTGCCGCCCGTCTCCTGGCCCAGGTTGGCCACCGCCCGGGCCAGGCTGCCGGAGTCGGTGAGCTCGGCGCCGGCCAGGAGATCCAACGAGTCGCGCCCGCCGGTGGGCACGAACCCAGACACCGTCCCGCTCACGTAGTCGAGGCGCACCGGCGCACCGGTGCGCAGTGCCGCCTCCATCAGTGACGCGGCCGTCTCCGCAGCCTCCTCGAACCAGCCGTCCTCGGCGTAGCTGTCCCGGCGGTCGTCGAGGATGACCAGTACCTGGGGCCGGTTGGTGTCGACATGCTTCTTGACCATCAGGGTGCCGGTCCGGGCCGTGGTTCGCCAGTGGACCATGCGCAGATCGTCGCCGATGACATAGGGCCGCAGACCTTGGAAGGCGATGGTGCCCTCGGGGGCTCGCTCATCCATCGGGCCGTCGACCTCCAGGTTGGCACCCGCCCGGTTGGGCGGTACCGGGTGGCTGCGGGGATGGACCCACAGCGTGGCGCTTTCACCGAAGCTGCGTCGTCGGGCGATGAGCCCGAAAGGGTCGGTCTGGGCCAGGGTCAATGGACCCACCTGGTAGATGCCGCGCCTTCTGGTCGGCAGGCGATAGGTGGACGTGTGCAGCTCGGCGGGGTGCAGCGGCGGGAGGTCGAGGGCCACCGTGTCGGGACCGGCCCGGTCCTCGAGGAGCAACCGGGGTGCCCTCCGCCGACCGGTGTTGGTGATCTCCACCAATCCCAGGGCGGCGTCCGCCCGCCGGACCCTGGTGGGCGCCACCTCTCGGCGAACGGCCAGGTGGGGTGGGACCACGACCCACACGGCGGCAGCGACCATCAGACCGAGGAGCACGACGGCAGCGATGACCAGTTCGGGGTAGCCGAGGATGACACCGACGACGTAGACCAGGATCCCTCCGACCAGCGTCGACCAGCCCGAGGCGGTGGGCCGCACGCTCAGGCCGCGGCGGTGGGGACCGGTACGGCCCGGATGGTGTCGTCGATCAGCTTGGCCGCCGTGGTGTTGGACAGGGCGGCCTGGGAGGCCAGGATCAAGCGGTGGCCGAGGGCGGCCTGGGCCAGGGCCTTCACGTCGTCGGCGGTGGCGTAGGACCGTCCGGCCATCGCCGAGCGCGCCCGCGCCGCCCGCATGAGGGCCAGGCTGGCCCGGGGGCTGGCACCGAGGCGGACCTCGCTGAGCTTGCGGGTGGTGGCCACGATGGCCACGATGTAGTCACGCAGGGCGGGGGCGACCTCCACGGTGGCCACGGCGTCGATCATCTTGCCGACGTCCGCGGCGCTGACCACGGGTCGAAGGTGGGCAATGCCGTCCTCGGCGCCGTCATCGCTGAGGATCTGCGCTTCGGTCGCTCCGTCGGGGTACCCCATGGCCAGTCGGATCAGGAAACGGTCCAGCTGGGCTTCAGGGAGGCGGTAGGTCCCGTCCATCTCGATGGGGTTCTGGGTGGCCATGACCATGAACGGCCGAGGTACGTGGTGGGTGGCGGCCTCGACGGTGACCCGGCGTTCGTCCATGACTTCGAGGAGGGCCGACTGGGTCTTGGGCGACGCCCGGTTGATCTCGTCGGCCAGCACCACGTTGGCGAAGATGGGGCCCTTGTGGAACACGAACGTTCCATCATTGGCGTGGTAGATCGTGGCCCCCGTCACGTCCGAGGGCAGCAGGTCCGGGGTGAACTGGATCCGGTTGGTCCCGGCATCGATGGACGCCGCCAGGGCCCGGGCCAGGGAGGTCTTGCCAACCCCGGGAACATCCTCGATCAGCACGTGGCCCTCGGCCAGCATGGCGATCACCGTGAGGGCCACGGCGTCGGGCTTGCCCCGGATGACCCGCTCCATGTTGCGGGCGACCAGCTCGGCGCCCTGCGCCACCCAGCTCATGCTCGAAGGCGACCGGGCCGAAGAGGAGCTGGTTGGGTTCGCCGTCATGGGTTGCTCCAAGGATCGTCGCGCCAGCGCTCAGGGTAGCCGTCGGGTGACGAGGGGTGCGGCGGCAGTCCTCAGCGAGGACAGACCCTCAGCCCCAGAACTGCGCCACGCAGGATGAGGGCTGCTGACCGAAGAGGAACAGCTGGTAGTAGCTGGTGGCCCCGGCGCTGACCAGGGCCTCACAGATGTGGTAGGCGCCACTGGGAGCACTGGCCGCGCTGGTCCAAACCAGGCCGGTTGCCCCTCCGGGGTCGGTCTGGACCCACGAGGACGACGGCGGGTTCGGGTTTGACGTGTACCAGTAGTGACTGCCGCTGTTGGCGTTTCCCCCCGTGGTCGTCCCGTAGCTGAAATACAGGGTCACCGCCCCGGGAGCGGGTGAACCCGGCCACTTGAACGGGGCCTGGCCCTGTTGGATCTGCTGGCTGTCCTGAGGGAGCTGGCCGCAGTCGGAACGGGGTTCGATGTAGTGGTTGCCCTTGAGCGGCGAGTAGCACTCGTAGAGCGGGATGCGCACCCACGGCGTGGCTGACTGGGTAGAGGCGGTGCTGCCCCCAGACGACGTGGCGGTCACCGTGATGGTGTAGCGCTGGGCGCCGAGCCTGTCGAACACCGCCTTGTTGCCGCTCGGGGTGACGGAGGTTCCGCCGATCGTCGCTTTGTAGGTGATGGTCTGGCCGTTGTTGACCGAGGGCGGCTTCCAGGTGGCGGTGAGCTGCCCGTCGTTGGTGGCATCGACGGTTATGGAGAGGTTCTGGGGGGCATCGTCGGTGGTGGCTGCCGTGGGGCTCGAGGCGTCGCCCTTGTTGCCCGACGCGTTGGTGGCGTAGACACTCAGGTCGTAGGTCTTCCCGGCGGCCAGCTTGGTCACCGTGTCCGACGTGGACCCGGTCACGGTGTCGGTGGTGGCGCTGCCACCTCCCCGGGGGCTGGCCACCACGGTGTAGCTGGCGATCGCCGTGTTGAACGGGCCGAGGGCGGGCGGCGACCACCGGACGGCGACGGAGCCGGCCCCGGAGGTGGCGGTCGGCTTGGCGACGGTGCCCGGCTTGTCGTTGGACGTGGTGGCGCAGTCCGACGGGCTGTTGTTGTTGACCGACAGCGGCCCGGCACCGGCCGCGTTGATGGCCTGGACCTGGGCGCAGTACAACGTGTTGCCCTTCAGTCCGGCGACCTGACCCGTGGTTACCGAGCCGACGGTCGAGGACTGGTTGGCGGCACCGGCGCTGGCGGTGATCCGATAGCTGTTGACGGCGCTCGAACCACTCGATGCCGGTGCTGTCCAGTGCACCATCATGCTGGCGCCGGAGGTGGACACCGACGTCACCGTGGGAGCGCCCGGTGCGGCGGGGGAAACTTTGGGTGCCGGGGTGGCGCTCGGCGGGGGCTGGGGCGCCGGGAACAGGGGCGAGGATCCGACCGGTGCGGCGCTCACCGGACCCGGTGTGGCCGGCGCCGCCGGCGTGAGCCCGGAACCGGAGCTCGACGCGGTCGGGACGAACGGTCCGCGCGGGCCGGGGTTCGCCTGGTTGGTGACCGGTCCGGGTGTGCTCCCGAGCGGTGAGCTCGGCGAGGGGGCGGTGGAGCCCGGCAGGTACTTGGAGATGGGCGTGACCTGGCCGTTGGCATTGACCACCACGGCCTGGGGGGACGCCGGGTTGTTCACGAAGACCAGGTTGTCCTTGCTCACTAACTGGTCCGAGCCGGGGGGCACGATGGCGGACGGACCGGGTTGCAGCGGGTTGAGAGCGAACGAACTGAGCTTGTCGGCCGACGTGTTGAGGACATAAGCGGTATCGCCGTTGACCACGACCGAAACGGCGCCACCGGACCCGGGGGCCGCCGTCGAGGAGACCGACGGGTGGGTGGTGTCGATGTCGAGCAGGTTGCCGCCCTCCACCACGGCGATGCGATCACTGGCCGTGGAGGACCCGACGAGGGGGGTGGCGCCGGCGGGCACCTGGGCCAGCGAGAGGGCGCCGATGGCCGGGTCGCTGAGCGAGCGGGCCTGGCCGCCTTGGGGGTCGATGCCCCAGACGCCGGTCGACGTGGCCGCCACCACCACCTGGTCCCCCGGCTGGCCCAGCGGATGGGGGCTGAGCGAGCGGTCCGACGCCGAGACCTCCTCGACGACGGCCTTGCCGGATATCGGAACCCAGACGTTGCCCTGGGCGTCCACTGTCGCCGTGCCTGTCGGCGCCCCCAGGGGAATCTGCGGACCGTTGGGCACGAGGCTCGTGGGATTGACCTGCTGGAGGATCCCCGAGGAGTGATCGAGGATCCACGTCACCGACCCGGAGGTCAGGACCTGCAGTGCGGCGGGGTTGCCGGCCAGCTGACGCGAGCCGGTCACGTCGAGCCCGGCATTGCCGACCCGGGTCAACCTCCCGGTCTTCAGATCGAGGACGTAGGCCCCGTCCGGGCGCTGGATGACCGAGAAGGGGTCGTGGGGACTGGCCACGGCCGCCTGGCCGTCGACCTTGCCGCTGTAGCCGTTGACGTGCGAGGTCGTCCCCGTCGAGGTGTTGCCGAGCCACACGTCGCCGGACAGCAGCTTGAGTGCGCTGGCCGACTCACGGCTCCCGGTCACCGCCAGGACGAGCGCGGCTCCGAGTACGGCGGCCACGGCGCCGGCCAGGGCCACTCGCTTGGTTGACTGCCGCTGTCGCACTGCCGACTCCAGACTCATGGGTGCGGGCTTTTGCTGACCCGCTCGTCCCCATCCTGGCAGACCGGTCCGACCTCGAAGCTGGGGAGGCCTTCCCAATCGGTCCTCAGCAGGCCGCCCGCCGCCGCCTGGCTAGCATGCCGGGGTGAGCCGAGCGCAATCGTCGTGATGGTGGACACCGACGGGGCGTGGGAGAGCATCGCCAGGAGTGACCCGTATTGGGGCGTGATCAGCAGCGACGAGTTCCTCGGGGCGGATCTCGGGGATGGGGCCGAAGAGCGCTTCTTCCGCTCCGGTGAGGTCCACATCGCCCATGTCCTCGATGTGTTGCACCGCCACATCGATCCCGACTTCACGCCGTCCTCCGCCCTCGACTTCGGCTGCGGGGTGGGGCGTCTGCTTCTTCCTCTGGCCCGCGTCTGCGAGCGGGTCGTCGGCGTCGACGTGTCGGCGACCATGCTGAAGCGGGCCTCGGGACACCTGGCCGCGGCCGGCCTGTCCAACGTCGATCTCCGCTACGCCCTCGAGCTGGACTCCATCCGCCCCCCGGTGGATCTGGTGCACTCGGCGCTGGTCCTCCAGCACATCAATCCGGTGCGGGGGATGGTTGTGGTCGACGGCCTCCTCGACGTGCTCAGTCCCGGGGGTTGCGGGGCGCTGCAGTTCCACCTCCGGGGGGCCGGGAGTGCCCTCGTCCGGTCGTCCCGACGGGTGCGCGAGCAGTCCCAGGTGGTCAATGCCCTCTTCGTGCGGGCCCTCCGTCGCCCGGCGCGCAACGCCCTGGTTCTCATGCACGCCTACGACACCACCGTCGTGCTGCGGGCCCTGGCCGCCAAAGGGGCGCCCGCCGTGTTCATCGAGACCGGGGCCCGCCCCGACGGGGACACCAACGCCACGGTGTACTTCCGAAAGCAGGGCTGAGACCGGCGACCTTGGCCGGGGACAAGGATCTGCGAGGTCCGGCGGGTGCGGGGCCGGGGCCGCGGGGCACGGCCGCGGGGCCGTCGGTCCAGCTGCCGGTGTCGTCAGCGGCGTCGGTCAGCGGCGTCGGTGCTGCGCAGGGCCTGCAACCCCAACCGGTCGAGATGCTCCATCACCAGGTGGGGGTGGCGGTACACCCAGTCGTGATCGACCGGGTGCCGGCTGCGGCCGTGGACCACGGTGAAGTCGGCACCCAGGTCCCGGGCGAAGGCAGCGCCGTCGGAGCGGGCCAACAGGCTGTCGCGATCGGCCCACAGCACGTGGCAGGGGATGTCGGAGGCGGCGACGGCCGCGACCTGCCGGTGGCGGTCGCTGCGAAAGCCCCACCATCCGGCCTGAGCCAGGCACAGGGGGTGGGTCAGGAACGAGGTGGTGAAGTCGATCGCCGCTCTGGGGGTGGCCATCCACGCCACCGCCGCCGGCCGCACGGCTTCGGCGGCCAGGCTCCACTCATGGGCCATGGCCAAGGTGTCGGCGAAGACCAGCTCGGTGATGCGCTCCGGGTAGTGCACGGCGAAGCTCAGTTCCAGGCCACCCCCGAAGGAATGACCGATCATGGTCACCGCGCCGAGCCCGAGATGGTCGAGGGTGGCGGCCACATCGGCCAGGACCAGGTCGGGACTCCAGTGGCGGCCCGGTTCGGCGAATAGTGGCGGGATGATCACCCGGCACCGCTCGGCCAGGAGGTCGGCGACCGCCCGGTAGGTCCGGGGTTGGAGGGCGAAGCCCTGCATGATGACGACAGGATCACCGGAACCGATGTCGATGCAGGGCAGGACCTGTCCGGGGCGGACGGCATCGGTTGTGTCCCGGCCACTGCGCCCACCACGAAGAGGGCGTCCGCGGTAGATGGCCACCGGGCCAGTGTTGTCAGTCCCGTCTCCAAAAGGCCATTCGCCGGTACGGTCTGGCCCGGTCGCTATCGGGGTCAACGTAGAGGACGGATTGGCCGATCACGAGGACTGACGGGCGAGAAGTGAGTAGGTGAGCGGGTACTTGGGCCATCCTTCGGGGAGACGGTGGAGGCCGTCGTCGCCCTTTGACGGTTCACGGCCACGGGACGTTGGTGCACGACTGCTCGTGAAACAGTTCGATGCTGAGGCCAGCGTCGAGGATGGCGCTGACCACCTCACTGAGGGCGTGCCCACGCTCAAAGGAGGTCGTGTTGGTGAACACGGCGTTCGGGGCGGCGTAGGTGCCGCCGGGCTCGTCGCAGCGGACGTACCCGGCCTCGATGATGTCCCCTTGGAGGGTGCGACCATCAACGCCGACACCGACCACGATCGGGTGGATCTCCACGAGGTAGAGAGCACCGCCGGGGCGGAGCAATCCGGCCACCACGTGCGCCCACCCAGCGAGGTTGGGGAGACATCCGAGGGCACCGATACCCGTGTAGACGATGTCGAAGGTCCGCCCGGCGAGCGCTTCGAGGGCGTCGTACACGTCCGCGCACACGAACTCAGCGTCGAGTTGACAGTCGGCGGCCAGCTCCGTGGCGGTCTCTATGGCGGCGGGCGAGAAGTCGAGGCCGACAACACGTGCGCCGTGACGGGCCCACGACAGCGTGTCCGTTCCCAGGTGGCACTGGAGGTGCACGAGATCGAGGCCGGCCACGCTCCCAACTTCGACGAGCTCGAAGGGCCGGATGTCGCGCGAAAGGCTCTCAGGTCGTAAAGTTCGCTCGCCGCATGCAGCGAAGCCGCCTCATCCCACCGGGCCAGGTTCGCGGCTCGGCCCTCAAACCCACCATCGGCCACCGCCCAAGGCTAGATCGGGGGGGGCACGAACCGTGCGGCGACGCTTGGGCCCTGGTGTGCGGTGACGTCAAAACCGACGCAGACTGTGCGTCGTGAGCGAAGAGCGGGACGCCTACTTGGACACGGTTCTGCTCGGTGGGCGGGAGCCCGCCATGGTCACCGTGGTGGATCACGACGAAGCATGGCCGGCGCGCTTCGAGGTCATGGCCACCAACGTGCGATCTGCGTTGGGGGCCCGGGCCGGGTTGGTGGAGCACATCGGATCTACGGCCGTGCCGGGGCTCGCGGCGAAACCGATCATCGACATGCTCCTCACCGTCGACGACGTGACCGACGAGGCGTCATACGTGTCACCTCTTGAGCCGTTCGGCTTCGGTCTTCGAGTGAGGGAACCGGACCACCGCATGCTGCGAACGGCGGAGCGCGACGTTCATCTCCACGTCTACGAGGGCGACCGCCCCGAGGTACGCGACTACTTGGACTTGCGGGACTGGTTGTGCGAGGACGCCAACGACCGCTCGTTGTATGCGGCAACGAAGCGTCATCTGGCCGGCCGCGAGTGGAGCGACATGAACTACTACGCCGACGCCAAGGACCAGGTCGTGGCCGAGTTGCTGACCCGGGCCCGGGCTTGGAGGGCAGGGCAGCGAGCGTCGAGTAGTGGTGGCCGCTCTCGTCACCCAACAGTGCACCAGCGAATCACACGCCGAGCTGCTCCGGGAGAGGTCGAGAGGGCGATGGCAGCTGTGATCCTGAAGAGGTGGCGATGAGCACTCTGCGCCTGTGGCACGGCTGCGTGTTCATTGCCACAAGCCTCGATGGCTACATCGCCCGGCGCGATGGCGACATCGAATGGCTCACCGATCCGCGCCAACGTGGCGACCACTGCCCCGGTCAATCGGGCGCCGGCGGCCCGAAGGACTACGAAGCCTTCATGGCCTCTGTCGACCACCTGGTTATGGGCCGAGGTACATACGAGAAGATACTGACCTTCGACGGATGGCCCTACGGATCGAAACAGGTCGTCGTTCTCAGCCGCACCCTTCCGAGGGATGGCGACGATCGAATCACGATCACACGGTCGATCGACGAAACCCTGTCGCTGCTCGATCTTCGGCGCGCGCTGGGGGTCTACATCGACGGTGGCCAGGTCGTCCAGGAGTTCCTCGCCCACGATCTCGTCGACGAGGTCACCATTACCCGCGCACCGGTTCTGCTGGGTGATGGACTGCCATTGTTCGGCACACTCCAAGCCGACATCCGACTAATCCACGCGGGCACGACGAGCTCAGACAGCGGCATGACGAGCAGCCTCTATTACGTAGCGCACTGATGACGTGCTCGGATTGCGCTCGGCTTCGCGGCACTGGCCACAAACATGCGCCCGGCTTCGACGAGCAACATGATGGTGTTGCTACCGGTGAACGCCAGCGGTCCGCTCAGCGACGACGCCACCGGCGATATCGGAGCCTCGCGAGGTGGAGCTGCTCCGGACTGGTGGTGGCGGGCTTCCCCCGGCGGCGGTGGCAGGGCTTGACGGGTTGGGGGCATGAGTCCTGGGCAGAATGGATCGGGCGCTGGCGGTCATCGCTGCCACCCGAGGCCCGAGAAACGACGAGTAGTCACCGCTCGAGCGTGCCCTCGGCCGGCAAGCGGGGCGTCGCCCGCCACGCCACCAGGTGTGGTGATGACACCGCCTGATCGCGAGTAGGCGACGGGTCACACCCGTCTCAGGGCGATGATGTTGTCGACGAATTCGGCCCGCCGGCCGTCGGGGCCCTCCGCTTCCCGGGTGGACCGCTCGACCCGCACCGGCGACCAGTCGCCGGACGGTAGAGCGAGCTCGGCCAGGGTCTCCTCGACGGTCGGGAAGACAACATCGTGGTGGTTGGACCACGGTGGTCCTTCGCCGTGCTCCACGACGAGCAGCAGCCCGCCCGGGGCGGTGGCGGCGGCCCCCCGGCGCAGGATGGTGGTGCGGGGCAGGGCGATGGTGCTCTGGAAGAACTGGGCCGACACCAGGTCCCACCCTCCCTCGGGCACTTTCGGGAACGCCGTGGCCAGGTCGATGTGGACCGTGTCGATGCGGTCGGCGACGCCTTCCGCCCCAGCCTGTGCGGTCAACCGGCCCAGGGCGACGGGGGAGACGTCGACGGCGGTCACCGCCCACCCCCGCTGGGCCAGCCACACGGCATCGCCCCCCTCCCCGCAGCCCACATCGAGGGCCCGCCCGGGGGGGAGGTCGCCGGCGACCTCGACAAGGCGCTGGTTGGGGCGGCCCGTCCACCGCTGGCCCCGCTCCGTGTACAGCCGCTCCCAGACCTGTTCAGCGGATTCCTCCGGGTCTTTCTGGTGGGCGTGGTCGTGCGGGGCGCCGCCCTCGCCGGCGCTCACGGCGCCCACCACCTCGTACGGCCCTGCTCTGTCGTCGGCCAAGATGACCACCTCCGACACCCACCCTGCCCCCCCAAGACACGTTTGACAAGCTTCGTTGCTGCTATGGCAAGCTGGAGGGATGGAGGTTGACCTGAACCAGGTTCTCGCCGGAGTCGGGCCGAGGCTTCGTGCGCTGCGCCAGGAACGAGAAACTACCCTCGCTGAACTTTCTGCTGCCACCGACATCTCGGTCAGCACGTTGTCGCGGCTCGAGTCCGGGCAACGCCGACCCAATCTCGAACTGCTCCTGCCTCTCGCCAAGGCACATCAGGTGGCGCTCGACGAACTTGTCGGTTCGCCTCCCACCGGTGACCCCCGGATCCATCCACGCCCGATCACCCGAGGGGGCATGACGATCCTGCCGCTCACCCGCCGCGCCGGCGGCATCCAAGCCTTCAAGCACATCATCCCGGCCCGCAAACGCCCCCAGCAACCCGACCCTCGAACCCACGAAGGCTACGAATGGGTCTACGTGCTCTCCGGCCGGCTACGCCTCGTGCTCGCAGAGCAGGACCTGGTGTTGACCCCGGGCGAGGCCGCCGAGTTCGACACCCGGGTGCCGCACTGGTTCGGGAGCGCCGGCCCCGAACCCGTCGAATATCTCACCCTGTTCGGACGGCAAGGCGAGCGCATGCACGTCCGCGCCCGGCCCCGCACCGAGTAACAAAGCTCTGCGGCGAAAGTCTGGGCGTCATCCTCTGCGCAAAAGCGAGTAGCCCGCCCTTCTCACACGCATCGCAGGAATGTCACCGGCCGGGCCGCAGGCACTCCGGCGCCGGTCGCTGCATGCTCAAGGACGTCGTGGTCCGTTCCTGGCCAGGCGCTGGCCCAGAGGACGGGGTCGGAGGTGCCGATCCGTTCCCGCAACAGCGGGATCGTCCATCGGGACGTGAGAAGAGTCCAGAAGCCGGCGGCTACGGGATTCGTCGGCGATGGTCTCGCGGGCATGATCAGGCGATGACACAGTCTTCGCCACCGCACCGGGCTCCCGGCCGGGTCGACCACCTCGAACCTTGCGGGATGTGCCACCGTGCTGCCATCCAGGCCACGCCCGGCAGCTTGGCCTTCGCGGCCCCCGACCCTACGGGGGAACGGCCACCCTGCGGTTCAGCTCCCCACAGAGTCGACGACGCCCGCTGGCCATGTCGGGTCCGCTGCAGGATGTCCGCGGAGCATTTGCCACGTTGCTCCATGGCGCTGGCAACGGAGGCTCCCTGGTAAGTCGACCCCGACCCCGGGCGGCCCAGTTGAGGATCGGCGGATTCTGATACGCGAACCGGCGTGGCGAATTGGCCGCGAAGCACACGCCAAGCACAGGCGTCGCCGTGGTTTCCGCCTGCGGGATGGCCCCAGATGCACGATCGGCCAGCTGTTCACCGTGGTCGACTGCCGGCTCTGTCCACTGCTTGGATGTAGGCATGACCGGTCAGGAGGGAGTTCCGGGTGTCGTGAGCGCAACTCGGGAGGTTGCGGCTGGCGCCGGGCGGATCTTTGAGCTGATTGCCGACCCGGCTCAGCAGCCGCGTTGGGACGGTAATGACAACCTGGCTGGGGCTGCCAGCGGTCAGCGAGTCGGGGCCGTCGGTGAGGTGTTCACCATGACGCTCACCGGGGGCGGTGTCCGGGAGAATCATGTGGTCGAGTTCGAGGAGGAGCGACGAATAGCCTGGCGGCCCGCAGAGCCGGGTGCGGAGCCGCCCGGGCACCTGTGGGTCTGGGCGCTTGAGCCGATCGACTCGTCGCGAACGCTCGTTACACACACTTTCGACTGGACCCGGTTGGCTGACGAGAGCCGCCTTTCTCGGGCGCGGGCGACCACGGCCGCCAAGCTTCGGGCGTCGCTCGACGGGCTCGCAGCCCTCGCCGAGCATGAGTGATCCACCCCATCTATCGACGCGCACGGCCTGAGGAAGTAGCCGTCAAGGGTGACGATAATGCTCGTCAACTACCTTTCGACAACGGGATCGGCGACTTCTTTCTATGGATGCGTCCACCTGTTCTTCATCTCTCCCAAGGCACCTTTGTGCGTTTCATCACTTCGTGAGAAATTGTTTGAATGCCTATCTTGCGCTTTTTGATCTCATCAGCGGTATCTCCGTGGAGGGGCGATCACATTGGTCCTCCAAATTGTTTGCAGTCACTCGGCCGTCAACTCGGACGAGGCGTCTACGCACGGCTAGGGCACGATCTCTCTAGCCGCCCTGGATGAGGCCGAGGGTGTTGCCGTCCGCGTCGGTCACCGTGGCGACGCGCGTACCGCCACCGACATCCTGTGGCTTACCGGCGAGCGTGGCGCCGGCCTCCTGTACCTCAGCGAGCGCGGCGTCGAGGTTGGCGACACTGATGTACGGCACCGGTGCGGTCAGGCCCTTCTGGTGACCATGGGGGTCGAGCCCGATCTCGACACCCCCCACATTGAACCCGACGTAGAAAGGCTGGTCGGTGTGGGGCTCGGTGCCGAGAAGGGCGGTGTGGATAGCCTTGGCGGCGTCGAGGTCACGGACGGGGTGGACGATGGATTGTAGAGTGTTCATACCCTTTTGACGTACGCCGCCTCCAGGATGTGACAACAAGTGTGCCGGTCACATCCCGGGTCGGCGTAACGACCGTAGTGACGCCGGGCCGCAGTTGAGATGCGGTACCGGGCCGGCCGTAGGGGGCCGGCCGCAGCTGAGATGGGGTACCGGGCCGGCCGTAGGGGCGGTCAGCGAGTGCTAGCTCGGGCCAGGGCTTCCTCGGTCTGGGCGGCCAAGGTCCCGACGAGATCGACCGCCGGCGGCAGGTCGTTGATGAGATCGACAGCCTCACTTAGCCCAAGCCGGCTGGGGGAGCAGATCGCCGCGCGCCACGCCGTCGTGATAGGCGGCCGTGGCGTCGGCGTCCGCGGCGAGCTGGTCTTCCTGACCCCGCCATCGCTCGAGGAACGGGTGCCCAAGAGTGCGAGCCGGGTACTTGGATGGCCATCGGGAACCCCGGGCGATGTCAAGTACCGTGCTGCGCTCAGTGTCCTCTCCACGCCCCTCGATGATCGCCTTGGTGATCGAGGGATCAACGAGTGCCTCGACAGAGGCCTGAAAGCGAGTCCCGATCAGCGCCCCGGCAGCTCCAAGAGCCAGCACCGCGGCCACGCCCCGCCCGTCGGCGATTCCTCCTGCGGCCAGTACCGGTGTTGGTGCGACCATGTCGACCACGATCGGCACGAAGGGCAACGTGGAACGGCCGCGCCGGGCGCCGTGCCCACCGCCTTCGGTTCCTTGCGCCACGATCACATCGGCGCCGGCATCCACCGCTTGGCGGGCCTCGTCAAGGTTGGTTACCTGGATGATCAGCGCCGCGCCGGCCTGGCTAATCGGCGTCACGAACGGCCGGGAGCGAAGCTCTCGCCGCGGCCCACTCGGTCGTGCACGACGGTGGTGACGCCGAGGTCCGCGAGCCGTTCGGCCGTTGCGGTGGTGACGGGGTCGATCGCGCGCCACGGACCGGCGCCCGCGACGAAGATCAGTGCGGGGCCGCTACCCCGGCGGTCCTAGCCAACCCGATCACCGGCCGACGTGGTGAGAGAGTCGCTCACAAGACACTCCTCTTGGGTCCATGTTTAGGGCAAGACTGAGGCGAGGTCGGGCGATTCGCCCAGCTCAACGCCCGCCGTTGAGCGTGCACGGTCAACCAGATGTCAGGCACGGCCCCCGCCTGTAGCGTCGTGTCTCCTGGCTCACCCGGCGCAGGCATCCCGCCATGGTCGCGGCCACGTGGATCTGATCCGGCGTCGGGTTGACGAGAAGGTTCATCGGCTGATCACCATCATCTGGTTGCCTTCGCTGTCTTGGAAGGCGGCGGCGGTTCGGCCGGGCTGGAACGGCGCATCTGCCGCCTCGGCGAGGATCGGAACGCCCCCGGCGCGCAGCGTCGCGATGGTTGCCTCGACGTCGTCGGCGATCACCACCAGGACCGGCTCGGGTGATGGTGCGTCGTCGTCGCGCCGAAGGAAGTGCAGGGCGGTCTCAGCGCCGGGGAACGCCAGCTCGACCCACCGCCAGCCGCCGTCTCCCATTGGAATGTCGGCGCGCACGGTGCAGCCGAGGTGTTGGGTATAGAAGGTCATGGCCCGGTCCTGGTCGAAGACCGGCAGCTTTGCGAACTGGAGATGCATGTATCTGGCTCCTTGTCTATTCAGGCGGGGGCGTAGCGCCCCATCGTGATCCCGCTGCGGAACGTCTTCGAGTCCAGGAGTCGCAACCGGGGGACCTCGTACCCGTCGGGGAAGAGCCGGCGGCCGCGGCCTTGGACCACCGGGTAGACGAACAGCCGGTACTCGTCGACGAGGCCGGCCGCGATCAGCGTGTGTCCCAGGCTGATGCTTCCGGTGAGCACGATGTCCTTGCCATCCTGCTGAGCTTTGAGTGCGGTCACCTCTTCGACGGGGTCCCCCGGGAGGACAGTCGAGTTGTCCCACCGCGGGTCGGTCAGCGAGCCCGACACGACGTACTTCTGCACTCGGTTCAGGTAGTCGGTGACGCCGGTGGTGTCGTCGGTCTGCTTTGGCCAGTAGCCGCGGAAGTCCTCGAACGTCTGCCGGCCGACGAGCAAGGCGTCGGCCTGGCTGCTTTGCCGATGGTTCTCCGCCTGCACGTCGCTCATGTCCAGATCACCTTGGCCTTGGGAGTCGAACCAGTTCGTGAGCATCTCGATCGAGCCGTCGACGGTGATGTTCTGGGTGATCGCGAGCGTGCGCATGTCCTACCTCCTACGGGGTGTGCGCCTGAGCTAGTGTCTACGGCGTCCACATGCGGTGTTCACACTGTAGACACAGCTGCGAGAGGAGTCAAGCGTTGAACCGCGACGGCCGGCCCTACCACCACGGCGACCTGCCCGCCGCCCTGGTCACGGCCGGACTCGAGCTGGCCCGGGCCGGTGGTGCCGAAGCCGTCGGTCTGCGGGAGGTCACCCGCGTCGTAGGCGTCACCCCCAACGCCGCCTACCGCCACTTCGCCGACCGACGCGCCCTCGTGCTGGCCGTCGCCGCCCGCGCCCAACAGCAACTCGCACTGGCCATGGAAGACCGCATGGTCGACGCCGACACCGAGCCCGACCCCGCACGCCGCGCCCAAGAGCGGCTTCGCGCTGTCGGCCTGGCCTACATCGACTTCGCCATCAACGAGCCCGGCTGGTTCCAACTCGCCTTCTTCACCCACGAGCAGTACGCCAAGGCCAGCGAAGCCGAGGCGACCGGTCACAGCGGAGCCCCGCCCTACCAGCTCCTGCTCGCCGCCCTCGACGACCTCGTCGCCGCCGGCGTCCTGAAACCTGACCACCGGCCCAACGCCGAATGGGCCTGCTGGTCCGCCGTCCACGGCCTGTCCGAACTCGCCACCCAAGGACCACTCCACGGCCAACCGCCCGCCGCTGTCCATCAGCTAGCCGAGTACGTCGTCGACTGCGCCATAGAAGGCGTAATCGCAGGGCCACCTTCCACCGGCAAGACCACCGGAACCCACGCCGCCTGAGCGATGCACTGGGCTGTGTCGGTTGAGGAACCCGCTGCGGGAACGCCGCAGGTCAGGGTCACGCTGGACGGTGAGCGTCCCGCAAGCCCCGCCCGGAAGGAAGCCCGGTGGCGGGGGGCTATACGGACCGGCCGTGCAGTGTCCAAGGTGAGGCGCGGCAGGCAGGTGAAGGGCGACCCCTTACGATGGGCGGCGTGTCTCGCGTTGCGCTGTTCGGGGACCTGAGCGGTCACACGGCGCCCCTCTACCCTGCGCTGGAGGCGTTAGGCATCGACTTGGAGACCGCAAAGATCCCTGGTGATCTGACGGTGGTGCAGGTCGGAGATCTGGTGCACAAGGGGCCCGACGGCGACGAGGCGGTCGCTCTTGTCGATCGTATGATGTCGGTGAACCCCGGCCGGTGGGTGCAGCTCATGGGCAACCACGAGGCACAGCATCTGGCCAGCCCGGCGTTCGGCACCTGTGACTGCGACATCGACGCGGTCGAGACGCTGCGCCGGTGGACGAAAGATCGATCCATGCACCTGGCCGCAGCAGTCGTGAGCGACGAGCAGGGCCCCCTCCTGGTCACCCATGCCGGTCTGAGCTGGCCGTGGTGGCGCCGGCTCGGCCGTCCAGCCACGCCCCAAGCCTCTGCGGCCGAGCTCAACGATCGACTGGCCGACGCCAACCAACGCCCCTCGCTGTTCGAGCCCGGATGGATGCTTGCCTGGGACAAGGGCGAAGCCGGGGTGGTATGGGCTGAGGCGAGCCGGGAGCTCTACGGGTCATGGCTCGGTCATCGACCCTCCTTCGGCCAGATCCACGGACACACCAGCGCCTACGACTGGGACCGTCGACGGTGGCGGGACGAGATATCCGCCTGGCATCGCGATGCGACCGCCGACCCGGACCGATGGCAGACAACCGTGCGGCTCTCAGGCCGGCCGTTCTTCGGGATCGACCCCTGCTTCGGTGAGTCGAACCCCCACCGACAGCTCGCCCCCATTGCTTACCTTCAACCGATCCCTACAGCGGCGGCGGACCTACACGGTGGCCATGTTGGCGAAACGGGTGTAGTGATCGAGGAAGGCCAGCTTCATGGTCCCGGTCGGACCGTTGCGGTGTTTGGAGACGATGACCTCAGCGGTTCCCCGATCGGCGGACTCGGCGTCGTAGATCTCATCTCTGTAGAGGAACATGACGACGTCGGCGTCCTGCTCGAGGGAGTTGTGGGCGATGATCCCGTTGGCCACGAAGTTGTGGGTGCCCTCGACCGTGGCGTCGAACGTGGGCATCGACCCCACAGGGGCGATCGCTGCGATCCTGTCCCAGTACACATTCGAATCAGCAGGTGTGGCCAGTTGTTCTCCCGGGCCCAACTGGTCGAGCTGGTTCCATCCGTCCAGGGTGCGAAACCGATGGTTGGCGGTCGCCTCCACCTCGAGACCCGACGTCATCGTCAGGTGGAAGACAGGTTTGACCCCCGAGGGGAAGGCTTTGAGCAGGCGTTGAGGCTTCATCTCCCCCTGGTCGTCGAGAGACCAGACAAGGGGTTGCTCGTGGCTGACGACCAGTTCGCCGAGGGTGACCTCTTGGTCGTTGTCCGCTCGCCGGAGTCGGGTCGACGCCGGCATGCAACCCGACTCGCGCAGGTCAGCCAGCTGGGGTCGTTTGTCAGCCCGCGACTCCAGGTTGCGGGAGAGCTGCGAGAGGGCCAGCACCGGCACTTCGAGCTCCCGGGCCAGGATCTTGAGTCCACGACTGATCTCCGACACCTCCACCTGGCGGCTCTCGGCGCTGGACCGTCCCGACATGAGCTGGAGGTAGTCGACGATGATCAGCCCCAGGTCGCCGTGTCTGGACTTGTGTCGCCTGGCCTTGGCCCGCAACTCCATGACGGTCAGGTTGGGGTCGTCGTCGATGTGGATGGGCGCCTCGCCGAGACGGCCCACGGCGTTGTTGATCTTGGGCCAGTCCGACTCGATGAGCCGACCGTTGCGGATGCGGCCGGCATCCACCCGGGCCTCGGACACCAACAGGCGCTGGGTGATCTCGGCGTGGCTCATCTCCAGGGAGAACACCAGCACCGGGGTGCGGGCCTCCATCGCCGCATGGGCGGCGATGCCCAATGCGAATGCGGTCTTGCCCATTGCCGGCCTGGCCCCGACGATGACCAGCGCCGAGGGCTGGAGTCCCGACAGTCTTTCGTCGAGGTCTATGTAGCCGGTGGGGACCCCGGTGATGGCCTCACCTCGATCGAAGAGGGCCTCAAGGCGGTCCAAACTTTCGGCCAGGAGATCCTGGAGGGGGCGGAGGGTGTCGGTGACCCGTCGCTCGGCCACCTCGAACATGAGCGACTCGGCCCGGTCGAGGACCCCGGCCACGTCGTCGGGGACGCTGTAGCCCATCTCGGCGATGTCGCCGGCCACGCCGATGAGCCGCCGGAGCAGAGCGTGCTCCTCGACGATGTGGCCGTAACGGCCGGCGTTGGCCGTGGCCGGGGTGTCAGCCTGCAGGGACAGGAGGGTGGGGAGGCCACCGACGGCGCCGAGCAGGCCGGCCCGGGAGAGCTCGTCAGCCACGGTAACGGGGTCGGCCGGTTCGCCCTGGCCGTAGAGCGAACAGACGGCCTCGTAGATGTGGCCGTGGGCCGGCTTGTAGAAGTCGTCGATCCCACAGGTCTCCACCGCGGCGGCGATGGCGTCCCGGGACAGCAGCATGGCCCCTAAGAGCGACTGCTCGGCCTGCAGGTTGTGGGGAGGGACTCGCCCGGGCCCGGAGCCGCCTCTGCTGCGCCGTCGGACATCTTCGAGGGACTGAACCATGAGTTCACCACCTTCGCCGGTCAGCTTGGGGAAGGGCTAGGGGATGACCCTGGGGAAATGCCCCGCCAGCCTTGGGGACAACGACGCCGACTTGGGGACGGACCCCGGTGGGCGCTGGGCCACGCGGTGCTACTGGCCCGTAGGGGAACATGTGTTCGAGCATAGGAGGGACCCGTGACAGCGACCTGTCACGGGT
>JALZAH010000176.1 GCA_030948425.1 Actinomycetota bacterium | reverse complement strand
CTGGCTGTCTCACAGCAGTGATACGGTGACGTCATGACGTTCGTGACCATCAGGGAGCTACGCAACCACGGCGGGAAGGTCATCGACCGTGCTGCTGCGGGCGAGATCATCACGATCACTCGCGACGGCACACCGGTCGCCGAGCTCCGTCCCATCACTAAGCCGCCAATGACCGCGGCCCGCTTGGTGGCCTTGTTCAAAGACCTGCCGCCGACCGACCCCACTCAGTTCCGAGCCGACATCGACGCCCACATGGACCAGTCCATTTGATCGCCGACGGCATCCTCGACACCAACACCTTGATTCTCTCCGAACGCCTGTCCGCAGCCGACTTGCCGGACTACCCGACAATCACGACGGTAACGCTGGCCGAACTAGCTGCTGGTCCCCATACGGCGACCAACCCGGCCGAGAAGGCCACCCGCCTGGAGCGACTCCAACGGGCTGAAGAAGGATTCGAACCCTTGGTGTTCGGTCCCGCCGCGGCCAAAGCCTTCGGCGCCGTGGCCGCCTCGATGCGCCGTGCCGGACGCAAGCCAGCTGCCCGCGCCTTCGACGCCCTCATCGCCGCCTCCGCCATCGCCAACAACCTGCCCTTGTACACCTGCAATCCCAGCGACTTCCAAGGGATCGACGGACTGACGGTCACAGCCGTCCCCCACCCTGACCAGACTGGCCTGTAATTAGACCGGTACAGAAATTCGGCGAGGCCCGGGGTGCCGTACCGGTCTCCACTCGGCGTCGGCTGACCTCGTCCTTTGGCCGTCGCCGCCCGTAGCGGATCGTCAGGAATGCCAGGATGGCGATGAGGTCGAACCCCAAGATGACCCCCTGAACGTCGCTCAAGGCTGCGTATCCCTCCTGGCCGCACTCCCGGCCGGCGTCGCGTCAACCGGCCAGGCGCATAAGCGACCCTATCGGCGCTGCTGAAGACCAACTCCACCGAGGCCCCGACCGGCGCCGAGCATCTCGGCCACCATCGTGGCGATCAGGCGGCAGGGCGCTGATTCGATTCCTTGCCATGTTGAAGTCCCCTCGGCTCCCATGTCGCAGAGTAGGCCCGCCGCTACGCCGGAGAATGGATCGGCCTCTTCAGTGAGCCTGGCATGACTCCGGTGCCTCGGACCACCTGCGCTGGAAACCGGTGAACTCAGTTGTGCAACCCGGTCGCCGGCCCATCCATGTCACACCCACCAGGGCGGCCATGGTAGCCATGGCTCCGCCCCAGCACTTTGAATCGGCCTCCTTCTCACATGTCTGACGCCTCCGCGGGGCGAGCGGTTCCCGTTGTCTACGCACAGCCGACACGGACGGGCGTCTCGGCTCCGCTGCCTCCCCAATTGACACGCACGCTCTCCGAGCGGGCGGGATGACCTTCGAGTGCAAGGGTGGGGGCCATGAGACGACGGCCCTGGTGGCTACCTGAGGGATGGCACGCGGAGACCTGGGTGTGCTCTATGCGCGGCCACGGGTGCGCTCCGAGCGTCGACGACGAGCGGCTGGCCCAGGGCGAACTCCTCCGTTGCCTGCGCAGGATGGTGGACTGGCCGACGACGCGCGTCTAGATTTCCCCACACGCTCGAATTGGCGGGCGCGGCGAGCGGAGGAGAACTGAGTGATTCGGCACACAGCCCGGCGACGCATGCTGGCTCTGAGCGGAGCACTGGCCATCGGAGCTGCCGGGCTCGGCTTGGCCGGCCCGGCATCAGCCGATCCATCGGTCATAGAAGCCAGTGGTCCGCTGTCAGACCTGGCGCCCAAGACCGTCAACCCGACCGACGGCACCTCCGCCGAGGTGTTCGCCATCAACGACGGCAGCTCGACAACGGTGCTCATGGTCCTCTCGGGACTCGACCCAGCTGCGGAAGGTCAGACCTTCGGCGCCCACGTCCACACCGGCCCCTGCGTGGACGGCGACGGCGGGCGGGCGGGACCCCACTTCAACACCGGCGACACACCGAGCCCGAGTACCGAAGTGTGGCTCGACTTCACCGTGCTCCCCGGTGGCTGGGCCGTGTCGCAGACGACGGTGCCGTTCACCATCCCCGCCGGAGGGGCCCAGGCCGTCGTGATCCACGCCCAACCGACCCAGACAGGCGCCAACCCCGGTGTGGCGGGCCCTCGCCTGGCATGCCTGCCAGTGGCGTTCTAGACCAGATTGCCTTTGTGTGGCTCGGCGCGCTAGCTGCGAGGACGGGTACCCTCCCAGGCTGGGGATCCGGGACCCGGCCCCGGAGGGACCCATAGGAGGCCCTGCCTGAGGGCCGAGGCGCTCTGGGGCTGTCGGACGGCTCGCCGCCGCAAAGCGCTGGGCCGGACCGGTGTCGGAGTGGCGCAGGCAGGAATGCCCGAAGCGACTGGTCGACACGGGTGCTGCAAGAAGGCACGGTAGCGTCCTATTTCCCACGAATTCCTACCGAATGGCCCGGGTGTCGTAGGAAGGTGATCTGTAAATTTGGCGACTCTTGGCCTTGATGTTGATGCGCTGAAAGGCGGCGAGTAGTCTTCGGCGCCCGCAGGCGATGGCCGTCCTGGTAGGAGCTGGGGCCCCAGAACACAATGAGAGGTATGACAACCGAAGACCAGACAGGGTGGGATTCGTCCAAGGCTGACCCCAACCCGAAGGGGATCACTCCAGGCGCCGGCGGACGGGCGGGAGGACGCATGTCGAGCCTGCGAAGGGCGCACGCTGGCGGCATCTTGCTGGGCGCAGCGCCCATCGCTGCCGCGGTCACTATCACAAAGGGAACTTCTTGTCATGAGATTCAAGCATCTGGTCGTGTTCCCCGTTGTACTCGCTCTCGGTACCGCCGCCGCGCTGACAACCCGTGCCCGTCCGGCTGCGGCCTCGGCGGGTGTGCCCACGTCGATCGGTTCCAGCAACAACCCCTCCCACCTCGGGGAGGGCGTGACGTTTTCGGCGACCGTGCAGGGCATCGTGCCGAACCTGCCTCTCGGGGGCGTCATCTTCTTGGACAACGGCGTCCCCATGAACGCCCCAGCGTTACTGGTCCCGAATTTCGGCACGTTTTGCAAGTGCATTCCTGACGGGTCGAGCACGGCGCAATTCTCGACGTCGAGCCTTTCGGGGGGTACCCACCTCATCGTCGCTACCGCCCTGAGCCAATACGGGCCGAGTGCCAGCGCTCCGCTCGTACAAACAGTCCAGGGTGCGACCACCAAGACCACTGTCACCGCTGCGCCGTCGCCTCCTACGGTGTTCGGCCAGGGCGTGACCTTCACCGCCACGATCGTGGCCAACGCGT